>DATJYI010000206.1:0-6173 GCA_035499635.1 Nitrospiria bacterium
CTTCACCGGAAGCAACATCACGATCGATGGCTCGGTCAGCTCCCCGTCGGGAGCATTGGCCTTTGCCGTTGATGACGTCTCGCCTTACAGCAAATTCAGTCTGCCCGCTAATCCTCCGCCCCTCGATGCGACGCGCGGCCAGTTCACCCTTGGCCAGGGCGCTTCGCTGAGCACGGCCGGCCTGACCGTGGACGACCGTGTGGCGGCCGATGCAGCGGATAGCCTCCCGTTGTTCATCGATGGCGGGAAGATCAGCGTCAGCGCCTATCGCGTCGATTTATCGGCGGGAAGCGTCGTCGATGTCTCTGGCGGAGTCGAGATGAATGCGGCGGGCAAACTCGCCTATGGCAAGGGCGGCACGTTGAGCGTCAGTGCGGTGGATCCGGCTTATCCTCAACTCGGCCTTTTGCCCGGCACGGCCGCCATTCCCGGGACTTCCGACGACTACTTCGGCCATCTGGCATTGGATCCCACCGCGACTCTCAAAGGCTATTCCGGAAAAGCGGGCTCCGGCGGAAGTCTGAGCCTGGTCGCACCTTTCATCCAGATCGGCGGAGACCATTTGATCAATGGCGATTCTTCCTCCACCGGCAGAACCTTGTGGCTTAACCAGACTGATGCCGACGGAAACATTTTGTTCTTCAGCCAAGGCGGTTTCAGTAGTTTTTCCCTGACGGGATTGGGCGGGTTTGCGACCGACGACGCAGGCAATGTGCTTGAATACCAATTCCTGCCGGCCGTTGATATTGCGCCCGACACGAAGATCGAACCGCTCGTGTCGAGCTGGACGTTTACGGCGCCGTCGAGCGGAAGTTTGTCCTTGAGCCAAACGACACTGCTTCCCGAAGGGCAGCGTACGCCGGCCAGCCTGACGTTCCATGCCAAGGGCGTGGGAGGCATTTTTCTCGTGCCGGACGGCAGCGTGACGGGAGAAATGCGCGGCGATTTGGTGGTGAATCCGGGCGTCGTCATTCAGACCGATCCGCAAGGGGCGATCACGCTGCAGGGCGATACGGTGGCAGTGATGGGATCGGCCAAGAATTCCGATGGATCGGTCACACCCGGCGCGCAGCTCATTGCTCATGGCGGAAACATCAGCTTGATCGGCGGGAGCGACACGGCTTCGGTCTTCTCGGATCCGGCGGACTCGGTCCTCACCTTCCCGACGGTCGACCTGGGCTCAGGCACCGTTCTGGACGCCAGCGGCACAACCGTGCCCACGCTCAACCCATTTAAACTTCACACGGGCAATGTCGTTCCTGGCGGCAAAATCAGCGTCCAAGGCAATATCGTGGCCGAAGGCGCCGTCCTTAACGCAGACGGCAGCGTCCAATTCCCGGCCGCAGAGTTGAATGTCTCGGGCGCGAGCGATCAGCTCTATGTGTTGTCATCCTACACCGGAGCCTCGAACGGTCCGCAAAGCGGAGCCAATGCCCAGTCCAATTATACGCTCGTGCCCGAGGCTAGCAATGGCGGGTCAATCAGCCTGACCGGCAAGGAAGAACTGTTCTCCGCGGCGACCTTGCTCGGATCGGCGACAAGCCCTCTGGCCGCGGGCGGAAGCCTCACGGTTTCGTCCGGGGTGCCGAATCACGCCGGATTTTCCTCGGCCTTTACCGTCTCGCCGTCTTCGCCCAACTTGATTTTAAACCAGCAGGGCACGCCTTTCTCTGTCACGCCCGGCAGCGTGATCGGAAAATCGGTCGGGTTGGACCCAGGCAATACGCCGATGGGATATTTTGCCGCGGACAGCTTCAACAATGGCGGGTTCGCCTCTTTAGAGCTGGATGGGAATGTGCAATACTCGGGGGCGGTTTCGCTCGTTGCTGGCAAACAGATTACGATCGGAACCTCCGGTGTCTTGCTGGCCGATCCGACGCCAGCGGTTGCTTCCTCGCTCAGCTTGAATGCGCCTTATGTTGTGCTGGGGCAGGCCTTCCTTGCGCCCACGCAGCCGGGCGATCCGGCCGCGACAATCCCCTTTGGCACGGTGAGCAGCGTGCCGGTCTATGTTCAGCCGACTTATGGCGCCGGCACACTCAACGTCACAGCTACCGATCTCATCGACGTGGGCAATTTCAGCCTCCGGAACATCGGCGCGGCCAATTTCAACGCGAACGGAGGCGACATCCGCGGCGACGGCACGCTCGATGTGCAAGGCGCCGTTTCCATGAACGCGGGCCAGATCTATGCCCCGACTGCGACCACGTTTACCGTCGCGGCTTATGACCAGAACACCGCGATCAAGATCGGCAGCGTGACGGCCAACAAGGTCACCTTGGACCCTTCCACCTATTCCAAGCTTTCCGATCTTCCGGTTGGGTTTGGCGTAAATTCGTCGTTCCTCGGTTCAACCGTGCAAAGCATCACCCGGGACGGCAACGGTATCGAGGTAACGTTGACCGGGAACGCCGACACCACCGCCATCATCAGCGGCAGTGCGCAGGCCGATCTCGGATCTGTTACGATCACCAATTCTGCCTCGGCTATCCGGCCGCTTCCTCTCTCGGCCGGCAGCACCTTGAATATCTTTGCCTCCACCATCGACCAGGCCGGCGTGCTGCGTGCGCCGATAGGCACCATCAACTTGGGCGCGGCCAGCGGCGGCATAGTGGATTCGCTCTCGAACCTGAATTTTCCCCAGACCCAGAACCTGACGCTGGCCTCGGGCAGCGTGACCTCGGTTTCGGCGGTCGATCCCGTCACGGGCCAGACCCTGACCATTCCTTACGGCATCAATCTCAACGGCACCCTCTGGATCGACCCGACCGGTACGGACATCACTCTCGCCGGAAACGGCCAGGCGGGAATCGGTCTGCCGCCCAAGACCGTCAATCTCAATGCGGCCGCCGTGAACAACCAGGCAAATTCCACCATCGACCTGACCGGCGGCGGAGATCTCTCTGCTTATCGCTGGGTGACAGGGCTGGGCGGGACCACCGACATTCTCAACCCGGCCGTCGCGACCAACAGCTTTGCCGTCATTCCCGGCTACCAGGCCGACTACGCGCCCTACGCCCCCTATAATGCGAGTAATTTTAATAGCACCAATCAGCTCGTGACAAATGCGATTCAGGATGCCGGCTACGTCTCATCGGCGCTGTCCGTCGGCGATCAGGTCTATCTTGGTGCGAGCAACGGACTGCCCGCCGGGGTCTATACGCTTTTGCCCGCGCGCTACGCGCTGCTGCCCGGCGCTTTTCTTGTCACGCCGCGCGCCGGCGTGCCCACCGGCTCGGTTCTGCGGCCCGATGGATCGAGCCTTGTCTCCGGTTATATCTATAACAATCGCGCCGCCGCTCCGCCGTTCCTGGCCTCAATCGAGGTCGATCCGCAATCGGTCGTGCTGGCCCGCGCCGAATACGATTCTTTTTCGGCCAACAGCTTCCTGAGCCAGGCCGCTCAGGCGCAAAATCTGGCGGTGCCGCGCCTGCCCCTTGATGCGGGCCAGTTGGTTTTCAACGCGACCCAAAGTTTGAACATCGATGGCACGCTGAGAGGAAGCCCGGCCGTCGGCGGAATCGGCAGCCTGGTCGATATCAACAGCCAGGGCGATACCTTGATTGCCGATCCGGCCGTGGCGGCCGCAAATTATCCAGGCTTCACCGGCCTGGTGCTTGACCCGACCGGACTCAGCCGCTTCGGCGCCGACAGCCTGCTGGTCGGCGGCGTTCGCCAGTCGACGACCAAAGGCACGACCGTGACGGTGGCGGCCAATAATCTGACCGTTGACAATGCCGGTGAACCGCTGACCGGACCGGATGTCATCCTCGTCGCCAACCAGAATCTGACCTTGGCCGACGGCGCCGATGTCGAGCAAAAGGGCGCGCTGTCGAGCCCGGCGCAAAAACTCCTGATCGGCCAGGTCGATCAGGACGGCAACACTGTGGTGAACGGCAACGGCGCCCTCTTGCGGGTGAGCAGCGATATCTCGGCGCAAGTCGCCCGCGCTGGCGTCGACACCTCCACCTCTCCGGCCATGGCCATTGGCGAGCATGCGAAAATCAGCGGCGCGAGCGTCACGCTCGATTCGACCGACGCGACCCAGCTCGCCTCCAGCGCCACCTTGAACGCGCAGGCGCTCGCGCTCGACAGCGGCCAGATCAGCCTTCAGCTCGATAACCCCGGCAGCCTGTGGGCGCCTACCGACGGTTTGGTCCTCCCCAGCGCCGCGCTAAACACGCTGCAGAACAGCACGGCGCTTTCCCTGCTGAGCTATTCCTCGATCGATCTTTACGGGACCGGGCAAATCAACGCCGCCGGAAGCCTTGCCCTGCACGCCCGTGAAATCCGGGGCTTCAACACCGGCGGTGGCACGGTGACCTTCGATGCGCAAAGCATCCTGCTCGACAACAACGTAAATGGAACGCCGAAAGGCCAGGTCGCCACGCCCGCCGGGACACTGGTCTTCGATGCCGGCGCGGGTACGATTCAATTGGGGGCCGAGCAGCTCACGACCGGCGCGCAGTCCGAGATCGAGCAGGACCTCGACATCGACCAGTTCGGCACCGTTGCGCTGAAAGCCGGCGGCGGCGTGCTGGTCCAGGGCTCGGGCAAGCTTGCCACGCAGGGAGACCTGACCATATCGACATCGGTTCTCGCCGGGGCGACCGGCGCCAATCAGGCGATCAATGCGGGCGGCAAATTGGAAATCGATCCGTCGACAAACGGCGGCGGCACGATGACCCCCGGTCTCGGCGCCAGTCTGGCCCTGGCCGGCACGAATGGGGTCGCCGTCAACAGCCAGATTACCCTGCCGAGTGGCGTGCTCAAAATGGAGGCGTTGGGCGGCGACCTGTCGGTGGGAGCCGGCGGTGTGCTCGACGCCACCGGCACGGCGCAGAAGTTTTTCGATCAGACCCAATACACCAATGGCGGACAAATCAGCCTGACGTCCGATTCCGGCAATGTGAACTTGGCGGCCGGCAGCAAAGTCGACGTCTCGGCACCGCTGGATCCCACAAAAAACGATGGTTCCCTCGTTGGCAGCGCCGGCAGCTTCTCCATTGCGACCGGATCGGCCTCTGCCGATGGCTTCATCAACAATGGGACGCTGCTCGGCCAGGGCGGGGCAAATGGCCAGGGCGGCAGCTTCTCTCTTGATGTCGGCAGCATGGCGACCCAAGGCAATCCGGGCAACACAAGCCTGACTCTGCTTGACGCGGCGCTCAACGCGGGCGGCTTCACCCAATCGCGGTCGTTCCGCGTCCGGAATGGCGATGCCTTGGTCGATGGCTTGGCGACGGCGCACAACTATAACCTCTCGACCGATTCGGGTTCGATCACCGTAACCGGGCAGGGAAAGATTGATGCCTCCGGCGCCACCGGCGGCACGATCAATCTCAATGCGTCAGGCAGCGTCACCCTGTCCGCGGGTTCGCTGCTGACCGTCGCAGCGAAGAATTTCGACGATGCCGGCAAGGGTGGGGCGGTTTCGCTCGAAGCGGGCGCGGAGAAAAACGGCATCGCTCCCTCCATGGCGGATGGGCGTGATCCGGTGACGAACGATTTTCCCGGCACCACTCCGGTCGTCGACATCCAGACCGGCTCCACCATCGACCTCTCCGTGGCCAGCAACGTCCCGGCCAGCTCCATCGCCGTCACTTCCACGACCCAGCAGGTGCCTTTCCCGGGCAACGGCAACGGTGGTTACGTCGTGGCCACCAGCCCCGGCGCCGCCACCGGTACCCTGATCGGCACCATCGCGTTTGTTAATAACAATGGCACGACTGTCACCAGCCCGCTTTACGCCAATGTTCTCACCGCCGCGCCCGGCGCGAGCTACGTCACGCTGTCCGGCAACGGCACGGTCACTTTTCCCGGCAGCTCCGCCCTGGGCGATGCGACCGGCACCCTCCACCTGCGCGCCCCGCAGACGACGAACGGCGCGGATGTTCAAATCAATCCGATCGACGGCACGATCCTCAATCCCTCGAACATCGTCGCGGAGGGTTACAAAGTTTACACGCCGGCCGACGGCGTCATCGATACGATCGAATCCACCGTCAATACTGACGCTAAGACCTTTGCGACCACCAACGCTTCGACCATCGCCAATTACTTGACTGCGAATTGGGGAGCCGGGGCCGGCCAGGTCAATCCGACCTTGGATCGAACGCCGGATGGCTCAACTTTCCATATCCAGCCGGGCGTGGAGGTGGTCAATACGACTC
>DATJYI010000207.1:0-5478 GCA_035499635.1 Nitrospiria bacterium
GGAGAGCTGGTCATCACCACGCAGCGCCTCACACCACCTGCGTCTCATGGCGGATCACTTCCACCTCGGGGTTCCGGCGGATGAAGCCGATCACCTGGTCCACCATCCGGAGCGTCGGTTGACGGTCCCGCCCCACGCACGCGACACCGATCGCCGCCCGCTGCCACAACTCATGATCCCCGATCTCGGCAATGGAGACATTGTAATGGTGCTGGATGCGTTCTATGACGCCTTTGAGAATCCGCCGTTTGTCCTTCAGCGACGAGGGCGCCGGCAGGTGCAGTTCGATCGTGCAGGCGATGACGGTCATGTGAGAGCGCGTCCGTCAGCTTTCCAGCTTGGCGGCGACCTTCTCCTGGACGAACACTTCGAGCACATCGCCCACCTTGAGGTCGTTGAAATTCTCGACTCCGATCCCGCACTCATACCCGCTCTGCACTTCCCTCACATCGTCCTTAAAACGGCGGAGGGAGCCGATCTTGCCCTCGTACACCGGCACATGATCGCGCACGACCCGGATGCCGGTGCCGCTCCGCGTCACGACGCCCTCCGTCACGTAGGTGCCGGCGATGACGCCGGCCTTCGGGATCGAGAAGAGCTGACGGACCTCCGCCCGGGCCACCACCCGTTCCTTGAGCGTCGGCTCCAGAAGCCCTTCCATGGCCGCCCGCACATCGGCGATGACCTCATAGATGACGTCGTACAGCCGGATCGCAACCTTCTCATGCTCGGCCAGCGCCTGCACCTTGGCGTCCGGACGCACGTGAAAGCCGATGATCAAGGCATTGGACGACGAGGCCAGCAGCACGTCGCTTTCCGTGATGCCGCCGGCGCCGCTATGGATGATCTTGATCTTGACCGACGCCGCGTTCAGGCGTTCCAGCGATTCCCTCAACGCTTCCACCGAACCCTGCACGTCGGCCTTGATGATGAGGTTGAGCTCCTTGACCTCGCCTTCCTTGATTTTCGCATGCAGATCTTCGAGCGTGATTTTCTGATAGCCGGACAGCTCGATCGATCGCTGCCGCTGCATGCGGGAGAGCGCCACGTCACGCGCCGCCCGTTCGTCGGTCACGACCAGCAGTTGATCACCCGCTTGCGGCACGCCGTCGAGACCAATCACCTCGACCGCCATCGACGACCCCGCCTCCTCGACGCGCCGTCCGGTGTCGTCGATCAGGGCACGGATGCGCCCCGCCTGCACGCCCGCCACAAAAATGTCCCCGATGCGGAGCGTCCCGTCCTGCACAAGCACGGTGGCCACCGGCCCGCGTCCGCGATCCAGCTTCGCCTCGATGATGATGCCCTTGGCAGGCGCCGACGGGCGGGCCCGCAGTTCCAGCACTTCCGATTGCAGCAGGATCATCTCCAGCAGCGCGTCGATGCCGATTTTTTTCTTGGCGGACACTTCGACATAAATCGTATGCCCGCCCCATTGCTCGGGAATCAGCCCCTGGTCCGCCAGCTCCCGCTTGACCCGCTCTGGCTGCGCTTCGGGCTTGTCGATCTTGTTGATCGCCACGAGGATCGGCACGTCCGCTGCGCGCGCGTGATTGACGGCCTCCAGCGTCTGCGGCATCACCCCGTCGTCAGCGGCCACGACCAGGACGACCAGATCGGTCACCTTGGCCCCGCGGGCCCGCATGGCCGTGAACGCTTCGTGACCCGGCGTGTCGAGAAATGTGACCTTGCGTCCATGGATGTCGACGGTATAGGCCCCGATGTGCTGGGTGATGCCCCCCGCTTCCGACGCGGCGACTTTCGTCTCCCGGATCGCATCCAGCAGCGAGGTCTTGCCGTGGTCGACGTGCCCCATGATGGTGACCACCGGCGGTCGCGTCTCCAGCGAATCGGCCGTCGGCTCCGGTTGATCGGCAACCCCCAGCAACTCCTCTTCGGTAGGCTGGGACGCCACCTCGGCCTTCAATTCGAACGACTCGGCGATCAGCAGGGCGGCGTCCAGATCAATCGGCTGATTGATGGTGGCCATGGTACCCATTTCCATCAGCCGGCTGATGATCAGGCCGGCTTTCTGTCCAATCAATTCGGCGAACTCCTTGATCGTCAGCCCCGGGTAGAGTTTGATCACCTTGCGCCTGGGTTTGGAGGCGTCCGGCATGTCGACGCCCGGCTGTCGTTTCATCGGCTTGCGCGCGCCGACGCGCGGCGCCCGATGTTGAAACGGTTTGAAGTCGTGAAGTTTTTTCACCTCGCGGCGAAAATCGAACATCTCTTCCTTCATAACTTTAAATCGTTTCGGCTTGGCCGCCTGATCGCCGCCCTCCGGTTTGGCGGCGGGCGCCGGAGTCGGTTTCGTCTCCGTCGTCGCCGAAGCGGCCGCCGGCGTGACGGCCGACGGCACCGACGGCTCGACAGGCGCCTGGACCGACGGCCCTTTTGCGGCAAGGGGAGGAACAACGGGCGGTTCGACGGCTGGCGTCGGCTCCAGAGAAGGAGTCTCCATGGGAGCGGGTGGCTGCATGACGGCCTCAACGGACTCCGCCGACTCAACGGGCGCTTCCTCGACCGTCCGCTTCCGTTTGATCAACACGGTCCGTCGGGTCGGCGACGCAGGCTCTTCATTCTGCTCCGCTGCGGCGGCGCGGCTCGAGAGCGACCCGGCGCGCACTATGCTTTTTGGTACGCTTTTCGCCGCGCCAGCTTTTGCCACCGCGCTCTTCGATATTCCCGCTTTCGAGACGGCGGGCTTTGCCGGCGCGGAGGCCGCGTGCGTACCGGTTTTACCCGTACTCTTTTTCTTCGCCGCCGTCTTGGCAGCCGACTGCGACGGGGCCGGCTTCACGGCTGCCACCTGTTCGGCGTTGAGCAGGCTCATGTGGTTCTCGACCGTGATGCCCTTGGTCTTGAGCAGCGCGATCAACTCCTTGCTGGTCTTGCCCAATTCTTTGGCCAGCTCGAACACTGTGACAGTCATGAGGCCCGCCCCGATGTGTCGTTGGCTGCCGATGCCGCGGCGGTGTTCTCGCCGGCATCCGTCCCCGTGTCCGCGCCGGATGCGGCATCGGCTTGCGACTGTTCGCCCGCAGAGTAACCGGCCAACGCGGCTTTGGCCGCTTCAACCAGCTTCTGGGCCACCTTTTCCCCGACCATGGGCACCGAGGTCAGGGCGTCAGGCGCCGCCTCCGCAATTTTCTCCAGCGTGTCGAAACCGGCTGCCTGCAACAGTGCGGCCAGCTTCGGCCCGACGCCGGGCAGTGACTCGATGGTCGGTCCGCTTTCAGCGATTCGGCCCTGGAGCTGCGCCTGTTGCAGCGCCTGCTGCTCGTGCTCGCGCGCGATCGCGGCCGTGATCTCGCGGTCACGGGTCTGAGCCCGCTCCTTGTCGTACTCTCCCTCGCTGAGGATGTCGATCTTCCAGCCGGTCAATTTGGCGGCCAGCCGAACATTCTGCCCCTTCTTCCCGATCGCCAGGGACAGTTGCTGGTCGGCCACCACGACAATCGCCGAATGTTCGACTTCGTTGATGCCCACCTTTTCCACCACGGCCGGGCTCAGTGCTTCGCCGATGAAGATGCGCGGATCGTCCGACCAGGGAATAATGTCAATTTTCTCGCCCCGCAGCTCGCGCACGACCGCCTGCACGCGGGACCCCTTCACTCCCACGCAGGCGCCGACGGGATCCACGGAGGGGTTCTTCGAGATGACTGCAATCTTGGTCCGGTCGCCGGCCTCCCGCACCACGTGCTTGATCTGGACGATGCCCTCGCCGATTTCCGGCACCTCCAGCGCGAACAACTTGGAGACGAATTCGGGGTGGCTGCGGGACAGAATCAGCTGATGGCCCTTGGCCGCGCTGCGCACCTCCACCAGCAGCGCGCGGATCCTGTCGCCTCGGCGGAAGTTTTCCCTCGGCACCTGCTCTTGAATCGGCAGGACGGCCTCCGTCTTGCCCAGATCAATGATGTAGTTGCGCCGCTCCTGCCCCATCACCACGCCGCTGACGATTTCCCGCTCACGGCCGTGAAACTCCTGGTAGACCGACTCCATTTCCGCTTCGCGCACCCGTTGGAAGATCACCTGCTTGGCGGTCTGGGCCGCGATGCGCCCCAGGTCCTCCACCGCGAGCAACTGGCCGATCTCATCGCCCAGCTCCGCGCCTTCGTCCAATCGCTGGGCGTCAGCCAGGGAGATCTCGCGCTGCGGATCGGTCACCATTTCCACAATCGTTTTGAGCGCCACCGCCTCAATTTCTCCGGTTTTCCGGTCCATGCGGACCTGGATGTTGTCCAGTCCGCCGTAGCGCTTGTTCGCCGCGGTTTGCAGCGCCGCTTCAATCGCCTGGACGACCTTTTCCGTGTCGATCCGCTTTTCGCGACCGATCTGTTCTATCACCGCAATCAATTCCCGATTCATCATCCAGCTCCATCATCCCCCGTGCGAATGCTGCGAACGCCCCATCTCCACCATCAGACGGGTTTCCACCACATCCTTCAGCGGAATGCGCCGTTCCTCACCCGATTCCAATTTCATGACGATCTGCCCCTGCGCCATGCCACCCAGCCGCCCCACACAGACCTGCGTGGCGGTCTTGACCTTCGCCAAACGCCCTTCATATTTCACATAATCCTCGGGCCGCCGCAAGCGGCGTTCCAGCCCCGGTGACGACACTTCCAGTGTGTACGCGGTCGGCACAACGTCCTCCACATCCAGTTGGGTGCCGATCACCCGGGTGACTTCGGCGCAATCTTCATGACCGATGCCGCCGGGTTTGTCGATCGTCATCCGCAGCAAGCCCCTGGACGGACCGCCGTGATAGAGCACCTCGACCAGCTCCAGCCCCATGGAGTCGAGCACCGGGCGCGCCAGTATTTCGACCCGTTCGGCCACCTCGCGCTCCCTGCCCCGTTGTCCGTTCACACCCCGTTCCAAACCTGATCTTGAAATGAAAAGAGTGGGCGATACCGGAATCCGGGCCCACTCGACGCACCACCGACTCCCTCTAATGTATAGCACACAACTCTCTGACATGGCAAGCATCATAGACTCTTTGGTGATCGTGAGAGAATCGCTCCCGCGACCGCGCGTCAAATCGGATGCTCTTCGGGCGCGGCAGGGACGGTCACCGACGCGCGCGGCGCGCGTCACGGCTGCCGGAGGACGTGGCAGCGGATGCGTCACGGGACACTTGCGTCTCGATCCAATCATGAAAACTGGTCATCAACCTTCGGGTCACCGGGCCGGGCCGGCCGCCGTGCACCGTCCTGTCATCCCAACGGATAATCGGGGCGATTTCCGTCAACGTGCCGGTCAGAAACAGTTCGGCCGCCCGCTCGATCGTCTCAAGATCGACGGGCGCCTCCGCCACCTCAAGCCCTTCCCGGCGCGCCACCGCGATTACAGCCTGGCGCGTCACCCCGGTGAGAATGGCGGGACCGACCGGCGGCGTGCGCACGGTGCCGTCGCTCAGCACCACGAACAGATTGCTTGAGGCCCCTTCCGTCACCCCGACACCGCTCC
>DATJYI010000208.1:0-8555 GCA_035499635.1 Nitrospiria bacterium
GGCCGCGATCAAAATTTCGTCTCCGTGGACGCTGATCCGCCGCCCGCGCGTTGAGACCACCACCATTTTCGACCGGCCATGGCGTGTGACCTCGTGAAAGGTGACGTTCGTTTCAAGCGCGATCCCTTCTTCGTTGAAATAGCCGCCCAGCGCCTGGCCGAAATCCGGGTCGTGGCGTCTCAACAGATGCGGCCCCCGCTCCAGAATCGTGACCTGCACGCCCAGCCGGGCGAAGTGCTGCCCCAGTTCGCACGCGATCACGCCTCCGCCGATGACGACCAGCCGCCGTGGCAGGGTCTCGGACGCCAGGGCGTCGTCGCTGATCCAGCCGCTCTGATCGGACAGGCCGGGTATGGGGGGGATAAAGACGCGCGAGCCCGTCGCAATCACGCAGCGGGGCGCCGTCAACTCCAGGTCGCCGACCAAGACGTGATGAGGATCAAGAAAACGTGCGGCGCCCTCCACCAGGGTGATCAACGGCCGATGCCGGACCTCCTGCAGACGGTAATCGACGAAACTCTGGATGACGGCGTGTTTGCGTCGGACGGCGGCGGGGTAATCGATGGCGAGTTCCTTGGCCCTGACACCCAACTCCCCGGCATGGGCGGCCAGATAGGCCAGCTCGGAGGTTCGGAGAAGCGTCTTGGACGGCATGCAGCCGTTCAAGATGCACAACCCGCCGAAGGGGCCGCGTTCGATCAGCGCGACCCGTTTGCCCCGGTCGGTGGCCAAACGCGCGGCGGCGTATCCCGCGCTGCCGCCTCCGATCACGATGAGATCGTAGGATTCCCGCCTCGCCGCCATGTCACCTCATCGGGCAGGCGGCTGGGCGGCAACCGGTCCGGCTCCCCAGCGGAGTAGGGCGGTGCCCCAGGTCAGGCCGCCCCCGAATGCGGCCAGCAGCAGCAGATCGCCGTCGCGCAGGCGGCCTTGACGGACGGCCTGGTCGAGCGCGATCGGCAGGGACGCAGAGGAGGTGTTCCCGGTGTCGGCGATGGTTGAGAAGCTTTGCCGGGCCGTAAGCCCCAACCGGCGGGCGACCTGATCGAGCAGCCGACGGTTGGCCTGATGGAAGAGCGCGTGCGTCACCTCGCCGATGGAAAGTCCGGCCTCCTGCATGTGGGCGCGAACGGCACGAACGAGCGTGGTGACCGCTCTGCGATAGACGGAGCTCCCTTTCATCCGCATCGTATGAAGATTCGCCGCCAGCGTCTCGGCGCTCGTCGGCCGGCGCGAGCCGCCGGCGGGCATGTGGATCAATTCCGCTCCGCCGCCGTCGGCGCCCAGCCTGATGGTGCGCAACCCGGGGCCGTCCGGCGTGGCCGCGTCACACGACGCCAACAGCACCGCTCCCGCCCCATCGCCAAAGAGGATGGCCGTCGACCGATCGGCGGGATCCAGCGCGCGCGATTTGATCTCGGCCGCAATGACCAGCAGCTGGCGGGCCGCCCCCGCACGGATCATCTGGTCGCCAACCGAAAGCGCGGTGAGAAATCCGGTACAGGAGGCGGCCACGTCAAATGCGACCGCCCGCTCGGCCTTCAGCGCCCGCTGAACCAGGCAGGCCGTCGAAGGAAAGAAAAAATCGGGGGAGGTGGTCGACAGGATCACCGCGTCCAGTTCCCGGCCATCGCACCCCGCCCGCTTCAGGGCATCCTCAGCCGCGCGGATGGCCAGATCGGACGTCGCCTGCGTCGGTGCGGCCCACCGGCGGGAGTGAACGCCGGTGCGGGCGGCGATGGCCGATGGTGACAGGCCCAGTTGTCCAGCCAGCTCTTCGTTGGTGACGATCCGCTCCGGAAGGGTCGAACCGGTGGCCAGAATGACGGTGCGGAGTTGCGGGGGGGGCATCTTCTGCGCCGATTATAGCCAAGGCGTCCCGTCGTTGCAAATGATGGCGTTCTTTGCTATCTTGTATGATTATAGCCATGATGGGACGGAGCGCAAGCAGACGGGGTGGCGCCTTGGCGCTGGCGGCGTGTGTTGCCCTGACCGCGGCCGGTTGCACCAAGGCGGTGCAGGAGTTCTTTGGATTGGACTCGGCCGAGACGGCCGGATCAATCGCCGACCTCAACCAGTACCACGATCCGCTGGTGCTGCTGACCCGGGCCGATAAACTCTACGACAAACGGAATTATATGGAAGCGGCGATGACGTATGAACGATTTCTCGAACTGCACCATCTCCATCCGAAGGCCGACTATGCCCAGTTCCGCCTGGGGCTGAGCGACTTGAAGCAGTTCCGCAGCATCGACCGCGACATGGAGCCGGTGACGAAGGCGCTCAAGGCGTTTCAGTCTTTTCTTGTCGCCTATCCGGACAGCCAGTACGCCACCGAGGTGCGCGCATATCAAAGGACCTGCCGCCTCTATCTGGGCGAGTCGGATCTCTACATCGGCCGTTTCTATTTTCGCAAAGGCGTGTATCCTGCCGCCATCAGCCGGTTTGAAGAGGTGATCAAAGAGTACGGCGATCTTCCGGTAGGCGAGGAATCACTGTATCTGCTCGGGCAGGCCTATGCGGCCACCGGCGACCAGGAACAAGCCCGGAAGCGGCTCCAGCAACTCGTGACGCAATACCCCGGTTCGACGTTCCAGGAAAAGGCCAAAGAGCGGCTGGTTCAGCTCAACAGCGACAATGCCTGTGGCGCGTCCTCCGCAGAGCATGCGGCGGTATCCACTCTTTGTTGATTTGGCCGGCCGCCGCGTTGTGGTGGTCGGCGGCGGGCGGGTGGCTGAACGTAAAATCCGCCATCTCCTCGAGTGCCGTGCCCGGATCACCATCGTCAGTCCCACCGTCACCCCACGCCTGCACGCCTGGCGCCGGAGCGGGAAAATCCAATGGCGTCCCCGTCGGTACAAGCGGTGTGATCTTCAGTCGGCCTGGTTGGTCATTTCGGCGAGCGATGAGCCCATCGTCAACCGGCGCGTGGCGCGGGACGCCGCGCGCGGCAGAACGCTCGTGAATGTCGTTGACGACGCCGCCCGTTCGACGGCGATTGCGCCGGCTTGGTTCCGCCGTGGCGCGCTCGTGGTCGCCTTTTCCACCGGCGGCGCCAGCCCGGCATTGGCCCGTCGGTTACGCCTGATGTTAAGCAGGAGCATCGGTCGGGAATATGCGGCGTATGTGGCCTTCCTGGCTCGCGTGCGCCGCCACATTCATCATCGGGTGAAGAACGCGGCCACGCGTCAACGGCTGATGCGCCGTCTGGTACGGGCCGATCTGCTGCCGCTCATCACTGCGGGCCGGCGCGCCGCGCTTCAGCGCCGTGTGGCGGAGTTGATGGGCGAGAAGCCGTAGCCGGCGTGTTACGTCATCAACTGCTTGACCCGCCGTCGGAGGCCCAGGGTCAGATAGCGGCCACCTTCGGCCCGCAGCTTGTCGACGATCTGACGGTAGGTGCGTTCACCCCGCAGGACCAGCGAAAACTCCGCCGTCATTTCCGGCCAGCCTCGCATGGCCAGATACCAGAGAAACGGCAACCGGTAGGCGACCCGGGCCAGCCGCGTGGCCAGCCTGAACTCCTCTTCGAATTGCGTCTTGATCCGGTCGGAATAGTGCTGGAGTCCGATGGCGGTGCCGCGCAACGCCGCTTCTACGGATTGCGCGGCGATCTCGCCGCTTCGGATCGCGTAGTAGATGCCCTCGCCGAAAAAGGGGTCGACAAGATTCGCGGCGTCGCCCACGACGAGGAGCCGGTCCGACGCCAGCCGCTTCAGGGTGGTCGAGACGGCCGGAATGGGGTGACTGTGCACCGTCAGCGCCGTGTCAGGCGCGATCGGCCGCTGTGCGTTCAGATAGGCGGCGAGCGTGGCCCTCGGATTCGTCGGAACGGGGCTGAAGCCGGCGACCCCGATGGAAAGGTGATTCGCCTTGGGGAAACTCCAGCCGTATCCGCCGGGGACCGTGCCGAGATCGAGCCAGACTTCATCCCCTGCGGTCGAGCCAACGGCGGGACGGGGCGCTTCCGCCTCCAGCGACCAGGCGGGCCGGGCCGACGGTCGGGGGTCGATGAGCCGGCCGATCCGGCTCTGCGCGCCGTCGGCGCCGATCACGAACCGCGCGTGGTGCCGGACGCCGTGCTCCATCTCCACTTCGATGTGCGAGGCGGATTCCGTCACCCGGCGGACCTCCTGCCCAAAGGCGATCGTTGCGCCGGCACTCTCGGCCGCCTCGGCGAGGGCCCGGTCGAACGACGGCCGTCTGATCATGAATGCCACGGGCAGCGGGGAGTGGTAATTCATCATGCGGGTGCCGCGGAACGTGAAACGGAGGTTGTGGATCGTTGCCTCGATCTGAGGATGAATCTGGTCGGGAAGGTGGGACAGGGTGCGCGCGGAAAGTCCCCCGCCGCAGGGCTTGTAGCGGGGGAACGCCGCCTTGTCCACCCCCAGGACGCGGAAGCCCTCCTGGGCCAGCAGCCGGGCCGCGGTCGAGCCGCCGGGGCCCAGCCCCACGATGATGGCATCGTACAGGGTCACGTCACCCTTTCGGATGGTTGCCCCGCCCGCCGGCGGGCAACATAGACCGATCCCGCCAGTAACAGAATGACCGCGCTCGCGACCTGGGGCACCGGGATGAGTCCGGCGACCATCAACGAGTCGCCGCGGAACGACTCCAGAATCAACCGGGCGGCGCCGTAGGCCATCCAGTAGAGGAGAAAGAGCTGGCCGTCGATCCGCATACGCGTGCGCAGCATCCAGAGCACGCCGAAGAGCGCCAGATCGGTGCCCAACTCGTAAAATTGCGTCGGGTGCAGCGGAATATTGTGCGGGGCCGCGCTGTTCGGGTCGGTAAAGGTGATCGCCCACGGCAGTGAAGTCGGTTTACCGTAGCTGCAGCCGTTGAGCACGCAGGCCATCCGGCCGACCGCCTGCCCGAGCATGATTGAGGGCGTCACCGTGTCGGCAAACCGCCAGAAGGGGAGGCGTCGCGACCGGGTGAACCAGAAGCCGGCCAGCAGCCCGCCCAGCAATCCGCCGTGCAGCGACATGCCGCCCTTCCAGACGGCGAGAATCTCCCACGGTTGGCGAAGGTAGTCCAGCGGTTGGGACACGAGCACATAGTAGAGGCGGGCTCCGGCAAGGCTGGCGAGCATGACGACAAAGAGCAAGTCGTAGATCAGTTCGGAATCGAATCCCTTCCGGCGCGCCTCACGCGCCCCCAGCCAGGTGCCGGCGAGAAACGCGATCGCAATCATGACACCGTAGGAGCGAAGCTCGATCGAGCCGATTTTGATCAATATCGGAAACATGCCATCTCCATTCCCCCGGTCAGTCTTTGAGCTCCCCCACCGTGATCGTGACGGTCAGCGGCTTGTTCCGCCGCAGCAATTTGACCGCGACCTGTTTCCCAATCCCGGTGACGGCCACGCGCCGTGGCAGATCCCTGACGTGGGCCACCGGGGCGCCGTCGAATTCCAGAATGATGTCGCCGCGCAGCAGCCCGGCCCGGGATGCCGGGCTGTCGTTCATGACGTCGGTGATCATCACGCCGGCGGCATGGTTGGTCTCCTGTATCGCGGGGAGGGGCTGGATCATGACGCCGATCCATCCCCGCCGCACCCTGCCCTCAAGGAGTTGGGGCAGCAGCAGCTTGATCTGGTTGATGGGGATCGCGAAGCCAATGCCCTGCCCGGACGGATTCATGGCGGTCGTCAGTCCGATCACTTCGCCCGAAATGTTGAACAGCGGCCCGCCGCTGCTGCCTGGGTTGATCGAGGCGTCCGTCTGCAGATATTCCTCATAGGGGCTGTTGCCCAGCGCGCGGCCCTTGCCGCTCAGGATGCCCACGGTCAGCGTCTGGTCGAGGCCGAAAGGATTGCCGATGGCCGCAACCCATTCACCCACCTGGGCGGCATCGGAGTCGCCCAGTCGCGCCGCCGGGAACACGGTCGGCTGCCCCGGCCTGGGTTTCAACCGGATGAGGGCCAGATCGGCTTTGGGGTCCCGTCCCACGATCACGGCGTCGAATCGGTCGCCCTCCGAAGTGGTCACGGAGACCTGGGCGGACTGGTCGAGGACATGGTTGTTGGTCAGGATGAGGCCGTTCGTGTCGATCAGCAGTCCCGTGCCGATGCTGGGGACCGGCTCGGCCTCGACGTCTTCCTGAGGGATGATCGGGTGATCCGGCGGCAATTTGGATTGCTGGCTGGCCAGCGTCACATTGATGCCGACCACGACGGGCCGTTGCGTACGGACCAGATCGACGAAGGTGTTCGGCGTCAGGACCGCAGGCTCGCCCGCGGCGGACGTCACAGGCGCCGCCGAGAACAGCAGGATCCCGATCACCAACGGTGCGTGGGATGGTCGTGGCATGGCGCGCGTGACTATTGTCCGAAGTACCAGCCGATGCCGTGCCGGGTAAGAAAGCTGGTGATCACGGCGAACGAATTGGTGAAGATGAGCGCGCCGACGAAGACGAGAAACAGCCCGCTGCCCACCGTGATCGCACGCAGGTGCCGCTGCACCGATTTCAGCCCGGCCAGCGCGCTGTTGAAGACCAGCGCGACGGCCAGCAGCGGCAACCCAAGGCCGAAGGAATAGGCGGTCAAGAGCCGGATGCCGGTGAAAACGGAATCGGTCGTGCTGGCATAGAGCAGGATGGAGCCGAGGATGGGACCGACGCAGGGCGTCCAGCCCGCGGCGAACGCGACCCCGATCAAAAAGGTGCCGATGTAGCCGGCCGGCCGTTCGCTGAACCGCCAGTGTTTATCCATGGCAAGCCAGGGGGCGAGCCAGCGAAGCTTGAGCGCCCCCATGACATAGAGTCCGAAGACGATGATCAGCGCCCCGCCGATTCGCCGGATCACCTCCTGGTGCGTGAGCAGCAACTGGCCGAGGGCCGTGGCCGACGCCCCGAACGCGATGAAGACGATCGAAAAGCCGGCGATGAAAATCAACGCGCTCCGCAGCGTGGTCCAAAGCACCTGGCGGCTCTGCCGCCGGTCGGACAACTCTTCGAACGAGAGGCCCGTGATGTAAGAGATGTAGGAAGGCACCAACGGCAGCACGCAGGGCGACACGAAGGAGAGCAGCCCGGCCGTAAACGCGATCAGGTAGGAGATGGGTGCAGTCGGTTCCATCGGGTTATCGCAGGGGCTTGCGACGCGGCATCTGATGCGGGGGCCTGTGCTCTTCATCAATTCCCCGAACGCTCTGCGTTCGGGTTGGCAATGCCCCCACTCCCCTGAGCCTCCCCTTCACGCTCTCCGCCTTCGGCGGATTGCTCGCTGGCGAAAGCTGTGAGACATCACGCGTGGGCCCGCAGGATCTGCTCGACCAGCCGGTGGGACTGGTCGCTGTCCCAGTCCTCCGCGCCGTAGAATTTATGCGTGATGATGCCGTCCCGGTCGATGATGATGCTGGTCGGAATACCGGTGACCTTGTAGAGGTCGTTGACCTGCAGTTGCGGGTCCAGCAGGACAGGGAACGTCAGCCGGAGCCGATCGACGAACGGTTGGACGGCGGACGCGCCTTCAAAATCGGTGGCCACGGCCAGCACTTCGAAGTCGCTGTTCTGGTAGTGCCGGTAGAGCCGCTGCAGGGAGGGCATCTCCATCAGGCAGGGGCCGCACCAGGTGGCCCAGAAGTTGACGAGGACCACCTTGCCCTTGAGCGACGCCAGGGTGACGTTGTCGCCCTTCAAGGCGGGCAGCGCAATGTCAGGGGCGCGCAGACCGATGTTGACGCCGACTGACGCCTTCGCTGACGCGCGGGACGCCCCAGCCTCCTTGGTGGCGCCGCTCGATGCCCGCTCCGTGCAGCCATTCCAGACCACGCCGTAGAGCACAAGTCCGGCCACGCCCAGGGTGGCGAGGCGGACGGCCAGCTTCATGCCGCTTTCCCCGCGTCGACACGGGCCCCGCAGAAATTGCCGTTGGCCGACAGATACCCGTCATGGATGGCCTTCCCGACCGTCTGCTTGGCCTGGATGACGGCCTGATGGGGCACGGCCAGCCGCCGCTCTCCAAACGTCCCGATGGTCAGCGGCAGCGGACTGCAGGAAAGATCCCGCACACGACAGGAAATGCCTTGTGATTCCAACAGATTCTGGATCCGCTGGGCCTCCAGCAGGTCGTAACTGGCGTAGATGTCGACGTAGAGTGGAGTATCCCGTTCATTCGTCTGTGCCGTGTCACGCGTCATCATCGTCCTCTGGGGATCCCTCAGGCCAGACCCTCGGCCGCACCGGTAAACACTGGTCGACGGCAATCGATCAATAGTATAACCGCGCGTGGGAGCGAGTCAAGCCTCGCCGCGGGCCCACCATCGACGACATCACACCATGGTGCGCGGTGATGCGATGATGGTCAGACTATGGACGGCGCGGCGGGTCACGAGCGCGGCGCCGTCAGTAGAGGGGAGGTTTGCCGGCCCGCAATTGATCCAAGGCCTGTCGGACGATTTTCGAATCTTCGCTGCCGGGTTGCAGGTTCTGGTACGCGGCTGTCCAGGCGGCGTCGGCGTCATCGAACCGCTTCTGGTGGACGAACACGATGCCTCGGTACCAGAGCAGCGCGGGTTCTTGGGGCAGTTTGGTGTAGGCGATGTCGA
>DATJYI010000209.1:0-2135 GCA_035499635.1 Nitrospiria bacterium
GCCCGTACATGGCGGGAAATCGATGCGCCATACGTAATAATGCAGGGGCGAGCGGCCGCTCGCCCGCAGTAAGGGAGAATCCCGTATTTCGAATGTAGGGGCGATGCGCTGCATCGCCCGCGGTGTGGAGGTAACAATGAAAATTCTTGTAATCGGAGCGACGGGGACGATCGGACGGGCGGTGGCCGACGCGCTCTCCGGCCGGCATGCCGTGATCAAGGTCGGCCATCGCCGGGGCGACCATCATGTCGATCTGGCCTCGCCCGATTCGATCAAGGCGCTCTACCGCGCCATCGGCTCCTTTGATGCCGTGGTCTGCGCGGCGGGGCTGGCTCATTTCGGCCCGCTGGCGGAGCTGACCGAACGGGATTTTTTGCTCGGGCTGTCGAACAAGCTGATGGGTCAGGTGAATCTGGTGCTCGCGGGCCTGCCCGTGATCACCGACCGGGGCTCGTTCACGTTGACGAGCGGCGTGCTCAGCATGGAGCCGATGGCGGGCGGCGCGGCGATCAGCCCGGTCAACGCGGCCGTTGAGGGCTTCGTGCGGGCGGCGGCGCTGGAGATGCCGAGGGGCGTCCGGATCAACGTCGTCTCTCCGCCCTGGGTGAAGGAGACGATGGAGGCGATGGGGATGGACAGCTCGACCGGCCAGCCGGCGGCGTCGGTCGCGAAGGCGTATGTGGCCGCGGTCGATGGCACGATGACCGGCGCCGTGATCGACGCCCGGACGTTCGCCGGGCGCGGGGCCGGTTCATGACGCGCCGCGCCGGCGCGCCTGCCCGGGCGTGAGGCGGGATGGCCGTCGATCCGGCGAAGCCGAAGCGGGTCTTGGTGGTGCACGGCGTCGAAGCCGGCACGGACGCCGATCTTCACCAGGACCGGCTGATCGACTCGCTGGTCCGATCGCGCCTCGGCGGCATGCCGCTGTCGTTCGGCACGGAGCTCTACCACTATGAGAACATCAACGACCGGGCCCAGCGGCGGCTCCGTCAAGTGATTCAACTGTTTCTGACCAACATGCTGGCCAGAGCGGGTGTGGATCTGACGCTGGACCTCGTGCTGGATGTCCTGATCGCATTGAAGGACGGCAGCACGGCGCGAACGATCCGGCAGGGGCTGGTCGACCGGTTGCTGGAAATTTACCGGGACGGCCATCCGTGCTTTCTGGTGGCCCACAGCCTGGGAACGATCTACGCGTTCGACGCCGTGAACCAGTTGATCGGATCGAAGGGGCTCTTCGACCGTAACGATCGCGGGAGCTGGCCGCTCTTCGGCCTGGTGACGCTTGGCTCGCCGATCGGCCTCCGCATGTTCAATCGCAGCCGGGTCAGATCGCTGGGCCGCGGCGACCGTCCGTTTCCCCGTACGTTTCCATGGCTCAATTACTGGGACCGGACCGATCCGGTCGTCTCTGGATCGTTCTACGGCAAGCCGCGGTCCGGGTATAAGATTGTCGAACGGTTTGGGGCGACATCGTCCGGATGGGAGATCACGGATCGGGTGATCGATACCGGCAAGGTCTGGCTGGAGGCCCATTGCGGTTACTGGACCCATCCCGGTCTGGGAGATGATCTGGTGAGTTTGCTCGCATGAGGAGCGGGCGGGCGGTGCTGTGCGGCTGGCTGCCGGCGGTTCTACTGGTCACCGGCTGCGCGCATCATTATATGTATTCGGGGACGCTGGAGGCGCCCGATTCGCTCGGCCACACGCGGCAACATCTGCTCTACTGGAATACGACGGTCCGGCCGCTGTGGTTCGACAGCCGTGAGGGGAGCGTGCGGATTCTGGAACAGTGCAGCCTCAGCACGATCGACTATGACGAGCAGCCGGCTGGTATCGTCTTTCGACAACGCGAACGGGATGAGCCGGTGCTGGAACAGGCCAGGGAGACGCATCTGTGCGGCCGGATATTGAACGGCGACCGGATTATCGACCTGCGGCCGGGCTTGATCGATGTGACGGTGGCCTGCCGGGATCGGCCGAGGGACCGGTTCGATACGCCCCAGCCTTATCTCGAGGCGCGCGAGGCGCCCTATCAGTTTCAGGTGGCGCGGCATGAGGTGAAGGATTTCAATGAGATCCCGAAACGCCCGGCGTGTGGGAACTAATGAAACTAATGAGATGATGAATGTGGG
>DATJYI010000210.1:0-6310 GCA_035499635.1 Nitrospiria bacterium
CGGTCAATTTTGAGGAGCGTTTCTATGGGCCGATTCCCCTGCGCGAGGCATTGATCCATTCCCGCAATCTGGCCACCATCCGGCTGCTGGATCAGATCGGAATTCCGCCGGTCGTCGATCTGGCGCGGCAGATGGGGATCGAGAGCCCGCTCAGCCGCGATCTCTCCCTGGCATTGGGCTCCTCCAGCGTCACCCTGTTGGAATTGACCTCCGCGTACGGCGTCTTTGCCAATCAGGGCGTGCGCGTCGACCCGATGATGATCCGGTCGGTCACCGACGCCCATGGGCAGATCCTGGAATTTCACGAATCGACGAAACACGAAGTCCTGTCCAAGCCCGTGGCCTATTTGATGACGAATCTATTGCAGGATGTCATCCAGCACGGCACGGGCCAGCGGGCCAAGGTGCTGAACCGGCCGGTCGCCGGCAAGACCGGCACGACCAACGATTTTGCCGATGCCTGGTTTATGGGCTTTTCGCCGAACCTGGCCGTCGGCGTGTGGGTCGGCTTCGACGACCGCCGGTCGTTGGGCGACAGGGAGGCGGGCGCCAGGGTTGCCCTGCCGATCTGGGTCGATTTCATGCGCAACGCGCTGCCGCTCGAGCCGCAGGCCGCTTTTGAGATCCCGGATGACATCACCTTTGCCAAGGTGGATCCCGATTCGGGACAGCTGGCGCCGCCCGATCAAACCAATGCGCCGGTGGAGCTCTTTATTGCCGGCACGGAACCGACCAAGCAGCCGACGGTGCGGCCCGATGTGACCGATTTCTATCAGCTGGACAGCGGCGGCGGATCAGCCGGACCGCTCTTTTGACGGACGGGGTGGCGGTCGAGCGGGAAGGCATGGCGTGCGGGCGATTGCAATTCTGCGGGCGATTATGGTGAGCTAGGAGGGGAACGATGGGCGCATCGGAGGTGGCGGCTCGCTCCTGGTTTCGTAGCGGCGGCGGAAATCACCTCGTCGTCTACTTCGCATCCGCGATGCGAAGTGAAGGAGGCAAGTGGACATGGCGGTGAAAGTGGCGATTAACGGATTCGGGCGGATCGGCCGCAATCTCCTGCGGGCCTCGATGGGCGAGGCCCGACTGGAGTGGGTGGCGATCAACGATCTGACCGATGCGAACACCCTGGCCCATCTGTTTCGGCACGATTCCGTGCACGGCCGCTATCAGGGCGAGGTGGAGGCGAAGGAGGGCGGGCTGGTCATCAACGGCCGTCCGATCGCCGTGCTGAGCGAACGGGACCCATCCAAGTTGCCCTGGAAGGCGATGGGCGCGCAGATCGTCGTCGAATCGACCGGCCGGTTCGTCGACCGGGCCGGGGCGGGCAAGCATCTGGAAGCCGGCGCCTCCAGGGTGATCATCTCTGCTCCGGCCAAGGAGCCCGATCTGACCGTGGTGATGGGGGTCAATGAAGCGATGTACAAGCCGGCCGAGCACCGGATCGTCTCGAACGCCTCCTGCACGACCAACTGCCTCGCCCCCGTGGCGAAAGTGCTGCTCGACCACCTGGGCATCCGGCACGGCCTGATGACGACGATCCACTCCTATACCAACGACCAACAGCTGCTCGATCTGCCCCACAAGGATCTGCGCCGGGCGAGGGCGGCCGCGCTGTCGATGATTCCGACGACAACCGGTGCGGCCAAGGCGCTCGGCCTGGTGCTCCCCGCCCTGAAGGGCAGAATGGACGGGATGTCCATCCGCGTGCCGACGCCGAACGTTTCGCTCATCGATCTGGTTGCCGAGGTCGAACGCGACACCACCGACGCGGAGGTGAATGGACTGCTCAAACAGGCCTCCGAACAGTCGCTCAAGGGCATCCTCTCCTATACGGACGACCCGCTCGTCTCCATCGATTTCAACGGCAACCCCAGCTCCGCCATCGTCGACGGCGGCCTGACGCGCGTCATGGACCGGCGCATGGTGAAGGTGCTGGCCTGGTACGACAACGAGTGGGGCTATTCCAACCGACTCAAAGAGTTGCTGCTCTACATGGCGGATCGGCTGTAAATCAGGGGCCAGTCGGCGGGGTCCGTGGTGCAGGAAACTGCGTACGGCGATGGGGCTTGTCAAGGGGAGCGCGAATCGAGCCTCGTGGGCTTGCCCGCAGAGGCGAAATCTGAGCCGGCATGATGGCCTACGGGCCATGGCCGAGTCGAAGCGCATCGCTCCCCTTGACCTGAGCGAGTGCGAAGCACGAGAGGATTGACTTCCATGCAAATCCGGAAAATGACGCTTGACCGCTTGAACGTCAAGAACAAGCGTGTCTTCATCCGCGCTGATTTCAACGTCCCGCTGGATGAGCAGCTCAACATCACGGATGACACGCGGATCCGGTCCACGCTGCCCACCATCAACTATGCGATCGACGAGGGCGCGAAAGTGATCCTGGCCTCCCACCTCGGGCGGCCCGCCGGGCGGCCCGATCCCCGCTACAGCCTGGCGCCGGTCGTCAAGCGGTTGCGGCGGCTGCTCGGGAAGGAGGTGGAGTTCGCCCCCGATTGCATCGGCCCGCAGGTCGAAAAGCTGGTGGCCAAGATGCAGAACGGCGACGTGCTGTTGCTCGAGAACCTCCGCTTTCACGCCGGCGAAGAGAAGGATGATGACGGCTTTTCCCAGGCGCTGGCCAAGCTGGCCGACGTCTACGTGAACGACGCCTTCGGCGCGGCCCATCGCAGTCACGCCTCCATTACCGGCGTGCCCAAGTTCGTCAAGGAGGCGGCCGCCGGCTTTCTGATGAAGCGCGAAGTGGAGTATCTGGAGGGCGCCGTGGCCGATCCGGCCCGTCCCTTTGTTGCGATTCTCGGCGGGGCGAAGGTCTCAGGCAAAATCGGCGTGATCGAGAACCTCGGCAAGAAAGTGGACAAAGTCATCATCGGCGGCGGCATGGCCTTCACCTTTTTCAAGGCATTGGGGCTGGAAATCGGCAATTCGCTGGTGGAGCCGTCGATGCTCGAGTTCGCCCGGTCGGTGCGCGAGAAGGCGCGGGAGCGCGGCGTCAAGTTTTATCTGCCCGTCGATTGCGTCATCGCCACCAGCCGGGAGCCGGGCGCGGAATCGAAGATCGTGCCGATCCAGGAGATCCCACAAGGCTGGATCGGGCTGGACATTGGCCCCGCCTCCGTCCGGCTTTTTACCGAGGCGCTGGCCAACGCGAAGACGATATTGTGGAACGGACCGATGGGCATCTTTGAAATGGACGCCTATTCGCGAGGCACCTTTGCCGTCGCCCACGCGGTGGCGAATGCCTACGCCCTGACGATCGTGGGCGGCGCCGACACGGCGCTTGCGGTCGACCGGGCTCACGAATCGGAAAACATCACCTTCCTGTCGACCGGCGGCGGCGCCGCGCTGCAATTGCTGGAAGGGCGGCCGCTGCCGGGACTGGAGGTGTTGCCGGACGCCCCCGACTAACCAGTGGATGGACTCTTGACGCCCCTACTCGTCGCCAACTGGAAAATGCACAAGACGAAGGCCGAGGCGGTCGCGTTCATCGACGAGCTCCGGCGGCTCTGGCCTGACCGTCCGGCGTGCGAGGCGGCGATTGCGCCTCCCTTCACGGCATTGGACGCCGCGGAAGGTGCGTTGCGGGGCTCACCGATTGCGCTGGCGGCGCAGAACGTGCATGAGGGGGAGGAAGGGGCCTACACCGGTGAAATCGCCGCGCGTTTTCTGGCCGACCTGGGTTGCCGGTATGTGATCGTCGGCCATTCGGAGCGACGCAACCTGTTCGGCGAGACGGACGAGCGAATCGGCCGGAAGCTGCAGGCGGTGCTCGGCCACGGCATGACGCCGATCTGGTGCATCGGTGAATCGCTCCGCGAACGGGAAGCCGGGCGGGTCTTGGAGGTGGTGGGTCGGCAGCTGGCCGGCGGCCTCGACGCGGCGGCGACCGTCGCGCGGCGACGGGGCGGGGAGCCGCCGTTGGTGGTCGCCTATGAGCCGGTTTGGGCGATCGGCACGGGGCGGATTGCCGAACCCCGTCAGGTGCAGGAGGTGCACGCCGTCGTGAGACAATGGCTGCGGGACCGCTTGGGCGATGCGGCCGCGCGGATCAGGCTGCTCTATGGCGGGAGCGTCACGCCCGAGAACGTGGCCGCCATGACGGCCCAGCCGGATGTGAACGGCGCCCTGGTCGGCGGCGCCAGTCTGGATGCAAAACAATTTGTGCTGCTCGCACAGCGGATGGCGAGCAGCGGGGCCTCATCATGAAAGGAGTTCAGGCATGTATGTGTTGTTGATCATCGTTCATTTGTTGACGGCGTTCGCCATGGTGGGGGCGATTCTGCTCCAGTCGGGCAAGGGCGCCGAGATCGGGGCCACATTCGGCGGCTCCAGCCAGACGATTTTCGGCGGCCGCGGGGCGGCGACCTTCCTGAGCAAATTCACCTGGGGGTGCGTCGTGATTTTCATGCTGACGTCGCTGGGGCTGGCCATTTTGTCCAAGGAGCGGGCGCTGGGCACCTCGCTCAAGCTCCCCGCGCCGCCGCCCGTTTCGTTGCCGGCCGCGCCGGCTCAGGGCGGTGGACAGGCCGCGGCGCCCACCGCTTCGACGGCGCCGTCTTCAACCGCAGCCGCGCCGACGGCCGGACACGAGGGCACGCACATGGCGCAGCCGCCGACACAGACACCTGCGTCGGCAGCAGCTCCGGCGCCGGCAGCGCCGCCCGCCGCGCCCGCGAAGCCGTGAGAAAGCGTCACCGGGCGCAATCCGCCGTCCGGCTCCTGTTGGCTGGACTGGCCATCGGTCTGATGACAACCGGCTGCAACCGGCAGAAGGCGATCGAACCGGCCGATCCGCAGGCGGTCACCGTCGGCTCGATCGGCGAGCCCAAGAAACTCCTGCCCATGCTCGCCAGCGACGGCGCGTCGGGTGACATCTCCGGCCTGGTCTTCAACGGCCTGGTCAAATACAATCCCGATCTGCAACTGGTCGGCGACCTGGCCGATTCGTTCACGGTGACGCCCGATTGCCGGCAGGTCGATTTTACGCTGCGGCCCAACGTCAAATGGCAGGATGGCGCCCCCTTCACGGCCGACGACGTCCAGTTCACCTATCAGAAGATGATCGATCCGAAGGTGGCGACGCCCTATCGGGACGCTTTCGAGCGGGTCGCGTTGCTCAAGGTCATCGATCCCCTCCATCTTCAGGTGACCTACGCGCAGCCGTTCGCGCCGGCGGTCGAAAGCTGGGCGATGGGGATGATCCCCAAGCATCTGCTCGACGGGAAGGACCTGAACAAGTCAGACTTTAACCGCACCCCCATCGGCACCGGCCCGTATAAGATGAAAGAATGGACCACCGGCCAGCGGGTGGTCCTGGAGGCAAACCCGGACTATTATGAAGGCAAACCCAAAGTGGCGCGGTACATCTACCGGATCATTCCCGACACGGCCACGATGTTTCTGGAACTCAAATCGGGCGGCCTCGATTTTATGGGGCTCACGCCCGTGCAATACCAGCGGCAGACTGATGACGAGTTTTTCCGTCATTATTATCACAAATTCCGCTACCCGGCGTTTGTCTACACCTATCTGGGCTACAATCTGAAGGATCCACGCTTTGCCGACGTCCGTGTGCGTCGCGCCTTCACGATGGCGATCAACCGCCAGTCGGTCATCGATGGCGTGCTCCTCGGCCTGGGGCGGGTGGCGACCGGCCCCTTTCCGCCGGATTCATGGGCCTATAATCCCGATGTCAAGCCGCTGCCCTATGATCCCGCCCAGGCCAAGGCGCTTTTAGCCGAGGCGGGCTGGAAGGACACGAACGGCGACGGCCTGCTGGACAAGGACGGGCAGCCCTTCGCCTTCACGATCCTGACCAATCAGGGCAACGACGAGCGGAAAAAAACGGCGGAGATCATTCAGCGCGACCTGCAGGCGATCGGCGTCAGGGTGGAAATCCGCGTCCTTGAGTGGCAGGCCTTTCTGCATGACTTCATCGACAAGAAGAAATTCGAGGCGATTATTTTAGGATGGTCGTTGGGCCGCGACCCCGATGCGTATGACATCTGGCATTCGAGCAAGACGGCCGAAGGGGAATTCAATTTCGTCTCCTATAACAATCCCACGGTGGACGAGCTCCTGGTCAAAGGACGCCAGACCTGCGATCATGCCGAGCGGCAGAAGATCTACCGGGAGCTGCACCGGATCATGAATGAGGAGCAGCCCTATACCTTTCTCTACTATCCCGACGCCACGCCAATCCTGCAGCAGCGGTTCAAAGGCGTAAAGCAGACCCAGTTGGGAATCTGGTGGAACTTTGCCGAGGATTGGTACGTGCCGCAGAACAAAGCGGAGTGGTATC
>DATJYI010000211.1:0-5798 GCA_035499635.1 Nitrospiria bacterium
GAAACATCGTGGCGTGGGACTCCAGATTCAGGCCGCCGCTGACGGTCAGATCAGTCACCACTATGACGCTGTTGGCCATCACGCCCCACTGGATGGCGTTGACCGTCGCGGTTACGTTCGACTGCACCTGGCTGTTGGCGCCCGATAGATCGTTCGCTCCCTTGTGGTTCGATTGATCCGTGCTGTGATTGTCCTGCCATTGAACGGAACCGACCAGGATGTTGCTGTCGGAGCCGGCGCTGCTCTGCATCAGCGAGGAACCGCTGCATTCGTCACACCCCGACGGGGCGGCGGAATAGATGTTCGATGATGCGGAAATCGAGGCCAGCTCGGCATCGCTCACCACCGACATCGCCGCGTGGACCGGCAACGCCTGCAGCGCCACAAGCAGAGCATAGACACACGAAACGTTCACGAGGCGCTTTATCATGTCGACATCCCTCCAGTTGTCTGCCATGTTTCTTCGGAACGGTGGGAGTGGGTGTTGCAGCGCCCTCATGATCAACCGTCGGCCCACGCTCGCCGGCGGCCATGTTGGTGAAGAATCCGGTCATGCGACGGATGATGCTGTAGCAGGTGAACCATACGGTTGGCATGATGAATGAAGTCGCAGCAGACTGACGCCGGCGGCGTCTGAATGCCGGCGTTTTCAATCTCTCCTGATCAGGTTTCTCGGTGAGAATTGAATATGCGTGAGGTGGGGAACATGATGAGAGTTTGTAATCGGACCTGTCTCATCAAGTGCATGATGGTGAAAAGTATAGATGATGTCACCAAGCTGTCAAATCGATTGAACCCACCCATCCAGGTGGAATCTATTCTCACTTGATGAAAGAGTCTGCCGCGGAATTGCGGCGATTGGCGCAGGTCGTTTGCGGGCGAGCACGACATCCCCGCTTGCACCGAACATACGCTCACTGCCGGCGATGATGTTCCATTGTAGGGGCTCGCGTCGGTCATGAGATGTGGGGGCCCGTGCGGAGAGGGCTGACAAAGGTCCGCCGTTGCCCCCACGCCCCAAGCCGCCTTCAGCATCCCATCGGCCGCCAGTAGCTCTCGGTTTTCCGAAACTCGTGCGGTGAGGACAGATGAAATCCTCTATTGCCCGCTCGCAGGATCAGACGTTCACTGCCGGCGGTGATGTTCCGTCCGGTTCGCGTTCCGTCCGCCCCGTTCGTACAGAGCACCGTGCCGCTTTCCCTCTGGAGTAAAATGGACTAGAATACACGGGTGAATTTCACCAGGAGGAATAAAATGAGAATCGGCCTTATCGTTGCGGCAGCGTGTGGACTGGTTTTGATGGTTGGGTCACTGGCCATTGCCGGTGACGCGGCGAAGGGGAAGGCGGTCTATGACAAGCACTGTGCGATCTGTCACGGGGCGGCGGGCAAGGGGAACGGCCCGGCCAGCTCGATGATGAATCCCAAGCCGGCGGATTTCACCAGCGAACCGGTCAAGAAAAAATCAGACGAGCAACTGCTCAAAGCGATCGAGTCGGGTCTTCCCGGCACGCCGATGGCGCCGTGGAAGGGGAGTCTGACTCCGGAGCAGATCCAGGACGTGCTGGCTTACGTCCGCGCCTTCGGCAAGTGACTGGTGAGGGACTGTACCCCTACAAATAGGGCACGGCCAGTTTGGCGATGGCATCCCGCACCTTTATGGGGAAGGGGCGGCTGTCGAGCTCCTTCAGCGTGATCGGGCGGGCGCGTAGCCGCGCCGCCTCAAAGTGGCGGTCGAGCGCGGCGACGGTCGCATGGTCATAGATTTCCAGATTGAATTCGAAATTCAGCCGCAGGCTGCGCGGATCAAGGTTGCACGAGCCGACCAGGGCGTAGTCGTCATCGATCAGGAGATACTTGGTATGGGCGAACGGCGGCGGCTGGTGCGAGATGCAAATGCCGTGCTGCAGCAGTTGCCACATCAGCGCCTGCGCGGCCCACGCGACGTAGGGAAGGTTGTTCCGCCGCGGTAAAACAATGTCGACCTCGACGCCCCGAAACGCCGCGGCGGTCAGGGCGGAGATAAGCGGCAATTCGGGAAGAAAATATGGGGTCATGATCCGCACCCGGTCTTTGGCCGCCGAGATGGCGCCGATGATAACCCACTGGAGCTTCTCAAAGTCATGATTCGGCCCGTCGCTGATGCCACGGCAATACGCGTTGCCGCCGGCTGAAGGCGAGGTCGGGCGGGGCGCCGATTCGGCGTCGTCCGTGGCGAATTGCCAATCCTCCAGGAACACCTCCTCCAATTGAATGACCGCCGGCCCCTCGATCCGGAAGTGCAGGTCCGCCACGCGATTTGGGTTGGCTTCGTCCAGGGCCAGGTGGCGGTCGCCAATGTTCATCCCGCCGGTGAAGCCGACGGCGTTGTCGATGACCAGCAGTTTCCGGTGATTGCGCAGATTGATGTGGATGCCGCTGGTCATTGGAAGGAACCAGGCGGCGCGCACGCCGGCTTTGCGGAGGCGGCCGGGCGCCGGCGGCAGCGAATAGAGCGCGCCCATGCCGTCCACCAGCACCCGCACATCGACGCCCCTGGCCGCCGCCGAGCTCAACGCGGTGATGAATTGCGTTCCGACGCCGTCCGTATCGAAGATATAGGTGGACAGATAGACACAGCGGCGGGCCGTCCCGATGGCGGCGAGCATGGCCGGGTAGGCCTCTTCGCCGTTCTGCAGAATGGTGATCCGGTTGCCGCCCAGCACCGGCCGGCGGCTGACCCGGTCAGACACGGCGACGAGGCAGGCCACCTTCCGTTTCAGGTCGGCGGGCATTTCGAACGTCCGGACGTCGTACAACTGGCTGACCCGCGGTGCCAGTCCCCAATCGCCGCGTTGCTGCCACCGGCGCGCCCGGGTCTGGATGCGGTTGACACCGAACAGCCAGTAGCAGATCGCGCCGACCGCCGGATGGAAGAACAGACAGACGGCCACCCAGCCCAACGCCGACCGGGGATCGCGCTTGTTCAGCAATGCATGGCCCGCCGAGTAGAGGCTGAACAGGCCGGCGAGCAGTCCGGCCAGGGCGAGCAGGGGATGATTCGAGAGCTGGAGCGTCATCGGTTTCGATGTTCAGGACGCGTGGGCGTGGTGATGGAGCAGCGGACGCAGCGCGGGCAGGAGCCGATCGACGATGATGCGATACCCTTCGGCCGTCGGGTGGATGCCGTCTTCCTGGTTCAACGTCGGATTGGCGGCCACGCCCTCAAGAAAGAAGGGGATCAACGTCGCCCCGTAGGCGCGGGACAGCTCGGGATAGATGGCGGCGAACTGCGCGGTGTAGTCCGGCCCGTAATTGGGCGGCAGCTTCATCCCCGCGAGCACGGCCGGCACGCGGGCCGTGCGGAATCGGTCAAGGATGGCGGCCAGATTGGCCCTGGTCTGGGACAGCGGCAGCCCCCGCAACCCGTCGTTGGCGCCGAATTCCACGATTACCAGTGCGGGTTGGAACGCCAGGACGGCATCCACACGCCGCACGCCGCCGGCCGTCGTATCGCCGCTGACGCCCGCATTGACCACCCGGTAGCCATAGCCGGCCTCCTGAAGACGCCGCTCCAGCTGCGCCGGGTAGGCCTGATCCGCAGGTACTCCAAGTCCGGCGGTCAGACTGTCGCCAAACGCCACGATGACGGGCCGGTCAGCATGATCAGCCACAAGCTCCGTCGGCGGCGCGGCGATCGACGATCCCGCGGCGTCCAGCACGAGCATTAGGCACACAAAGAGCCCCAGCCGCATTTTCCCCCTCTGCCTCCGGCGGTTTCCGCTAGCGTATAATACCCTTTGATGTCCCTGCAACACGAACCCCCGGACCGATTGAACGGCATAATCCGAGTGAGGGGGCTGTCGATGCGGCTGACCGGCGGGGGACGGCTGGTCACGATCCTGGACGGGATCGATCTCGACGTGCCAAATGGTCAGTTCGTGGCGGTGGTCGGCCCCTCCGGCAGCGGCAAGTCGACGCTGCTGGGGCTCATCGCCGGCCTCGACCGGCCGACGTCCGGCTCCGTGGAACTGAACGGTGTCAGCCTGAACGGCCTCTCGGAAGATGAGACGGCGCTGTTGCGGGGCCGGTTGGTCGGCATCATCTTCCAGTCCTACCACCTGATTCCCACGCTGACGGCGCTGGAGAACGTGATGGTCCCGCTGGAGCTGGCCGGCGAGCAATATGCCGAGTCGAAGGGACGGGAATGGCTCAAGGCCGTTGATCTCGAAGCGCGGGCGCGTCATTATCCCGCGCAACTCTCCGGCGGCGAGCAGCAACGGGTGGCAATCGCCCGCGCTTTTGCCTGCCGGCCGCCCATTCTGCTGGCCGACGAGCCGACGGGCAATCTCGATCAGGCAACCGGCCGCCGCATTATCGATCTGTTAATGCGGATTCGCCGGGAACAGGGGACGACCCTGGTGCTGGTCACCCACGATGCCGACCTGGCGTCACATGCGGATCGCGTCGTCACACTCGTTGACGGCCGCATCGCGCGCGATCAGCGGCGGAGCGACTGATGACGACCTCTATCCCGCCGCAGCGCAACCATCCTCGTCTTCGCGCGCTCGCGGCGATGGCCTGGCGGGAGACGCGCGGCAGCTTCCGCCATTTTGTCTTTTTTCTTCTTTGCATCGCCCTGGGCGTCGGCGCCCTCGTCGGCGTGACCGGCTTTTCCGCCGATCTGGAGCGGACGATCCGCAAGGAGGCGCGCGCGTTGATGGCGGCCGACGTGGAGGTGCGCACAAACCGGCCGCTCGATGAGGCGGGCCTTGAGCGGCTGGAGGCGCTGCGCGCGCGGGGCATCCGCTGGACAACCGTCAGCGAGATGGTGGCCATGGCTTCAGATCCCCGCACCGGCGCCACCCAGCTGGTGGAGCTCAAGGCGGTGGGGCCGGGCTATCCGTATTATGGGCGGATGACCGCGGAACCGGCCGGCGCCGTCGCCACGCTCGACGAACCCCGGACGGCGCTGGCTGAGCAGGGGCTGCTGATGCGGCTGGGACTCAGGGTGGGGGATCGGATCAAGCTGGGGATGAGCGAGTTGACCATCACCGGCGTGCTCGTCAAGGAACCGGACCGGATTGCCGGCGCCTTCAGTCTTGGCCCCCGGCTGATGATCGCCCAGCGCGCGCTCGCCGCCACGGCGCTGGTGCAGCCGGGCAGCCGGGTGCGCTACCGCTATCTGCTCCAGCTGCCGGCCGGCGTAAGCGCCACCGCGGTGGCCGAGGAGCTGAAACAGGGCCTTTCGACGGAGTACGCCGAGGTGAACACGTATGACGACGCCCAGCCGCGGTTGAGCCGGTTTCTCGCCAATTTGACCATCTACGTGGGGCTGATCGGCCTGATTGCACTGCTCGTCGGCGGAATCGGCGTGGCCAACAGCGTGCAGGCCTTCATGAAGGAGCGGGTCGACACGCTGGCCGTGCTCAAATGCGTGGGGGCCGGTACGAGAACGTTGGTGACGATCTACCTGCTGCAGACGCTGCTGCTCGGCGCGCTGGGCAGTCTGGCGGGCATCCTGCTTGGTCTGGGCGTTGAATGGTCGCTGCCCGGATTGATGCACGGCCTCCTGCCCGTGACCGTCGAACGCAGCGTGGCGCCGCTGCCGATGGTGAGGGGGGCGTCGATGGGCGTTCTGACCGCCCTCCTCTTCGCCCTCTGGCCGTTGCTGGGAATCCGCCGGGTGCCGCCGGCGCGGCTCTTTCGCCGGGAGGTGAGCGGGGAGGAGGCGGCGGCGTGGACCGGCGGCCGCTCCCCGTGGAGGGATCGATCGCAATGGATGGCCGCGCTGGTCATCGTCACCGCGCTGGCGGGGCT
>DATJYI010000212.1:0-5608 GCA_035499635.1 Nitrospiria bacterium
GGGAAGACGGGATGGGTCTCGGTTCGCTACGGTCCGTTCCGGGACGCCCAGGGCGATATTGTCGGCGTCATCGCCACCATGTGGGAGATCACCGAGCGCAAACGCGCGGAGGAGCAACTGCAACAATCGGTGTCGCTGCTCCAGGCCACGCTGGAATCGACGGCGAACGGCCTGCTGGTCGTCGACACACAGGGCAGGATCGTCAGTTACAACCAGCGGTGCCTGGAGATGTGGCATTTGCCGGAATCGCTGATGGCGTCGCGGGATGACAACAAGGTCCTCGAATACGTGACCCCCCAGTTGAAGGACCCCGAACAATTCCTGACCAAGGTGAAGGCGTTGTACGCCCAACCGGAGGCGGAATGCTTCGACACCCTTGAATTTAAGGACGGCCGGGTGTTCGAGCGCTACTCCACGCCGCAGCGCATCGGAGATCAAATCGTGGGGCGCGTCTGGAGCTACCATGACATTACGCCGCTCAAGCGGGTGGAACAGTCGCTGACCAAGTTGTCGGGCGCGGTGGAACAGACGGCGGACAGCATTTTCATCACCAATCGCGAGGGGATCATCGAATACGTGAATCCCGCCTGTGAAGCGCTGACCGGATACGCCCGCGACGAACTAGTCGGCCAGTCAGCCCGGCTGTTGAAGTCCGGCCGCCACACTGAACGGTTCTATCAGACGCTCTGGCAGACGATCCTGGACGGTCACACCTTCCAGGACATCTTCATCAACCGGAAAAAGAACGGCGAACTGTATTACGAGGAGAAGATCATCACGCCGATCAAGGACGCGACCGGCATGATCACGCACTTCATCTCGGCCGGCCGGGACATCACCGAACGCCGGCGCGCCGAGGAGGTGCAGAGCCGGCTTGCGGCCATCATCGAAGCGACAACGGATTTGGTCGGCACCGTGACCGCGGACGGCGCCTACCTCTACCTCAACCAAGCCGGACGCGCCATGCTGGGCTTCAGCGCGGCCGAGCCGGTGACGGGTCTGCACATTACCGCGTGCCACACCCAGGAGGCGTCCGCCCTCATTCTCAACGAGGCGATTCCCAGGGCGATCAAACAGGGGGTCTGGAGCGGCGAATCGGTGCTCCTCTCACGCAGCGGGAAGGAAATCCCCGTTTCCCAAGTGATCCTGGCTCACAAGGCGCCCGACGGCTCGGTCGATTATCTGTCGATGATCGCGCGGGACGTCAGCGAGCGGAAGGCGCAGACGGCCGCGTTGGAATACCAGGCCAATCACGACGCCCTGACCGCCCTGCCGAACCGCAACCTGCTCAACGACCGGCTGCGCCAGGCCATCCTCGCCGCGCAGCGCGATCATCACTCGCTCGCGCTGCTGGTGCTCGATCTGGACCGCTTCAAGGAGATCAACGACACGCTCGGCCACCATTACGGGGATCTCCTGTTGAAAGAAGTGGGGCCGCGCCTGCGCGCCGCGCTGCGGGAGTCCGACACGGTGGCACGCCTGGGCGGAGATGAGTTTGCCGTGCTGCTGCCGACCGCCGATCAGGAAGGGGCGGTGATGACGGCGCAGAAAATTTTGCAGGCATTGACCAAGCCGTTCTCGCTGGACGAGCTGGCGCTGGACGTGGAGGCGAGCATTGGAATTGCGCTGTTTCCGGAGCACGGGCTGGATGCCGAGACCATTCTGCGCCGGGCGGACGTGGCCATGTACATGGCCAAGCAGGCGGGGAGCGGCTACGCGCTCTACGCATCGGAGCACGATCAATACAGCCACCGCCGGCTGGCGCTGATGGGCGAGTTGCGGCACGCCATCGAGCGGCAGCAGCTGTTTCTCCACTATCAACCGACGGTCTTGCTCAAAAGCGGGCAGGTGACCGGAGTGGAGGCGTTGCTGCGTTGGAAACATCCCAAATACGGCCTGGTGCCGCCGGATCAATTCATTCCGCTGGCCGAACAGACCGGGTTGATCAAACCCTTGACGGAAATGGTGATCAATGCCGCGCTCGATCAGTGCCGGACCTGGATCCGCGAGGGCATTCCGTTGAGCGTGTCGGTCAATCTGTCGGCCCGAAGCCTCCATGACCCCACCTTTGCCGACTATATCGACAAACGGCTGCTCGAATACGGCATCGCCCCGCGCCTGCTGGAGATGGAAATCACCGAGAGCGCCATCATGGCCGATCCGGACCGCGCCATGGAGATTCTCAGCAGCCTGAGCATCATGGGCGTCCGGCTGTCGATCGACGACTTCGGCGTCGGTCATTCCTCGCTGACCTATTTGAAGAAGTTGCCGGTGCACGAGATCAAGATCGACAAATCCTTCGTCCTGAACATGGCGGAGGATCCCGACGACGTGATGATCGTCCGGTCGATCATCGATCTGGGACACAACCAGAGCCTGAAAGTCGTCGCCGAGGGCGTGCAGAGCCAGCAGACGCTGGACCAGCTGCGGGAGCTGGGATGCGATGCGGTGCAGGGTTATTTTATCAGCCGGCCCATTCCGGCCAATGAATTGACGCAATGGGTCAATGCGTCGCCCTGGACGATCGCCCGGGTGTAGCGCCGGGACGTCGGGCATGGCGCGTCCCGTGTCGTCCGCGCTCGGGCCGGCATGATTCCGATCCGCGATGAGAATCCGACCACCCTCGTGCCATGGGTGACGATCGGGTTGATTGCGGCCAATCTTCTGGCCTTCCTCTTTGAACTCTCGCTGGGCGAGCGCCTCAGACCGTTTCTCGATCAATTCGGCGCGACGCCCGCCCGCCTGCTGCTGTCCGGGCCCATCGGCGAACAGGGGCCGCCGGCCGCCGTCACCGTGTTTTCCTCAATGTTTCTGCACGGCGGGGTCCTGCACGTGGGAGGGAACATGCTCTACCTCTGGATATTCGGGAACAACATCGAGGATGCCCTGGGCCATGTTCGGTATCTGTTCTTCTATCTGATCAGCGGCGTCGTGGCCGTCTACGCCCACGCGGCGACGGAGCCCTCCTCCACGATGCCGATGATCGGCGCCAGCGGCGCAATCTCCGGCGTCCTGGGCGCCTATCTGGTGCTCTTTCCCCGCGCGCGCGTCCTGACGCTGGTGCCCTTCGGCCTGTTTCTGCAGCTGATCCGCGTTCCGGCGGTGTTTGTGCTGGGGTTCTGGATCGTGCTGCAATTGCTCGCCGGCGTGTTGAGTCGCGGCACGCCGGGCGGCGGGGTGGCGTGGTTCGCGCATGTCGGAGGCTTTCTCGCCGGCGTGGTTCTGGTCCGCCTGCTGGTGCGCCGGGACTTCAAGCCGCAGGTTCGATCGTGAGGGATGAGGCGGTCGCGCGGGTGGGGGCGAAACCCTCCGGGGACGCGCGCGCTGGCGCGCGTCCCCGGTCGTCAGACCGCCTCACCCGCCGTTGACATGATGCCGTCCGATGATCAGCTGCTGGTGCAGCTGGACACGATCGACCCGGAGCGGCTGAACCGCCATCTGGCCCACCTGTCGATTGTCCGCAACCAGCTCTTGAATCCGCTGGCGATCCGTCGCGTCACGGGCTACATCACGGAGTCGTTCGACCGCGCCGGGCTCGTCGTCAGCCCGGAGCCGTTCTTCTGGTGGCTGTCCGGTTGGCGGCGCCACGACAATCTCATCGCCGTTATACCGGGCCTGCCCTGCCGGGTAGGCGGGGAACGGATCATCATCGGCGCCCATTATGATTCGGTCCCCTTCTCGCCGGGAGCGGATGACAATGCGAGCGGGGTGGCGGTGCTGCTGGAGGTGGCGCGGGTATGCGCCGCGCTGGCCCGGTCGCCGCGGCGCCGAATCGAGTTTGTTGCCTTCGGGATGGAGGAGGAGGGCTGCGTCGGCAGCCGCCGCCATGCGGACCGTCTGGCGCGGCGCCGCATTCCCGTGGCGGCCATGCTGTCGCTGGAGTGCGTCGGCTACACGGACCGGCGGCCTGGCTCGCAACGCGTGCCGCCCGGGTTGCCCGTTCACGTGCCCGACCGCGGCGTCTTTTTAGGAGTCATCGGCAACCGGCCGGCACGGCCCCTGATGGAGCAGCTGGACCGCGCCATCCGGCTGGCGGCGCCGCAGTTCGAAGCGGTGAAATTGATCGTCGATGATGACGGCCGATCCCTGCCCGCGACCCGGCTCAGCGATCACGCGCCCTTTTGGGACAAGGGTTATCCGGCGTGCCTGCTGACGGACACGGCGTTTCTCAGGAATCCGCACTATCATCAACCCCATGATCTGCCGGAGACGCTCGATCTCGACTTCATGGTGCGGGTGGCCCGGATCGTGGCGGCCTTCACGCTCCTGCTATCGTGCGATGAGGGGGGTGCACAGGCGTCTCCATTGTAGGGGCTTGCGTCGCCCTTCCCGGTGGGGACTGATCTCAAGTCTGTCCCCGCCAGTGGAGCTCCCTTGCTTGCGTTGCTCGCTGGATTTCGCCTTCGGCGGATGCCCCGGGCGACGCGATCCGCTCTGGCGGAAGGGTACCCCGCTTTAACTTCGAACGAATCCGCCTCAGGCGGAGAGAAGCCCCATTCGATTCTCAGTGCAAGGAGCGGGGTGAATGCGGCCGTTGCGCACGAAGTGCGCATCCAGTCAACTACCCCGGGCTTGCCCGGGGCATCGATCAACCCGGGGAGTCTAAATAGGGCAGGGTGTTGCTCCTGGTCCCGAATTGTGCCACAATGATGACGGAGGCGGATCTCTGTCGGAGCACAGAAAGCATAATCGCCCACGCGGCGGCCCGCACTGGCCGGGGCGCTGGTCGAATGACCGTCCGGGCGCCCGCCACGGCGGAAGGGAGCCGTTTCGGCCCCGTGAAGGGCATCGAAGAGGAGGCGGATCGGCATCTTCCGCCGGCTCCGCCGGCCGTCCTGGCGTCGGAAGGCCCCCCGATCGGAGGCCTGTCGCGGCCGCGCAGAGCGCGCCGTTGACGGACCAAATCAAAACAATCGACCCCTTCGAGCTGTTCTGCGCCTACCATCTGGGCATTACCAAGGACAAGCAGTACCGCCCCTTGAATCTGCATGATGTGGCCCGGCGGTTCAACGTTGACGGAAGCGTCATCAAGCAGGCGTTGCAGGCGTACGGGATGGATGCGGACGCGCTGTTGAACACCGAGTTCGATCTGACCATGGCGCAATTGGACATTCAGGTGGCCCCCGAAGGGGTTGACCGGGTAGAGTTGGCAAAGGGGATCTACGAAGAATTTCGGCTGGCGCCAAGAAGGCAGCGGGACTGGAAGCGTGTGCTGGAAGAGGATGCCAGGGAAAACGCGAAGATTTTCGGACGACGGTAAAGGAGCCTCTATGAAGAAAACACGGATCACACGGCGTCGACGCTCGACCGCCAAGCCCCGCCGCGTCCCCCGGCCGCGGCCCGCCAAGGTCAGGCAGGCGCCGGCACCGGAGGAACGGGCGGACCTGTTTCGTCTCGACCGTGGGCAGCGGATGCTGGAGGTCGGCAGCCATTTGATCTCGTATTACATGTTTCTCTCGCACCAATTACAGCCGCTGACCGGTGAGACCGGCCCGTTCACCGGATCGGCCAACTCGCCCGACCGCTTTCAGGGCCAGTTCAATGAGGTGCGCCGCGCGTTGCTGCGGGTGGTGGGGCACCATCCGGTGCTTCGCGGCAAAATCGAGCG
>DATJYI010000213.1:0-6169 GCA_035499635.1 Nitrospiria bacterium
CCTTGCTTCACTCCGTCGCTTCTTCTATAATCTCCGACAATCATGACGTCGAAGCACAAGTCTTTCTCCTCCATCCGCGGGGTGCACGACATCCTGCCGGGCGACAGCGAACGGTGGCAGGCGATCGAGCGGGCCGCCGCGGAGCTCTTCGCCGCCTTCGGGTTCCGGGAGATCCGGCTGCCGATCTTCGAGGCGACCGAGCTGTTCGCCCGGGGAATCGGCGAAGCGACCGACATCGTCGAGAAGGAGATGTACACCTTCGCCGACCGGTCGGGCGAGTCAATCACGCTCCGGCCCGAAGGCACGGCGCCGGCGATCCGCGCCTACCTGGAGCATCACCTCGGCGCCATCCAGCCGGTGACCAAGCTGTATTACTGGGGGCCGATGTTCCGGTACGAGCGGCCGCAGAAGGGGCGATTCCGCCAGTTTTATCAAATTGGCGCGGAGATCATCGGCAGCGCGGCCCCGGACGCCGACGTGGAGCTGCTCTCCTGGCTGCACCTGTTTTTTCTGCAGCTTCGGATCGGCGGTCTGCAGCTTGAATTGAACAGTCTGGGGGATGAGCAGTGCCGGCCGGCCTACCGCCGTCTGCTGCAGCGCTTTCTCGAATCGAAGCAGGCGGACTTGTGCGAGAATTGCCGCCGCCGGACGGCGACCAATCCGTTGCGCGTGCTCGACTGCAAGAACGACTCGTGCCGGAAGGCGACGGCCGACGCCCCGATGATGATCGATCACTTGTGCGACGCCTGCCGGACGCACCATCAGGCGGTTACCGACGGGCTCGACGCGTTGAAGATCCCCTACGCAAAGAATCCACGGCTGGTGCGCGGGCTCGATTATTACAACCGAACGTCGTTTGAATGGACGACGACGCGGCTGGGGGCGCAGAATGCGATTGCGGGCGGCGGCCGGTACGACGGGCTGGTGGCGCTGCTGGGGGGCGACCCGGCGCCGGCGATTGGCTTCGCGCTGGGGATGGAACGGATGGCCGAGCTGCTGCCGCCCGAGAGCGGCCGGCCGGTTCCGCCGGATCTGTTCATGGCGGCGTTGGGCGAGAAGGCCCGCCGCTGGCTGCGGCCCGTGACGATGCGGTTGAGGGCGGAGGGCGTTCGGGTCGAGGCGGAGTATGAAGAGGCCAGCCTCAAAAGTCAGATGCGGCGGGCCGACAAGCTGGGGGCGCGGCTGGTCTGCATCGTGGGCGAGAACGAGCTGGCGTCCGGGCGGATCGTCGTCAAAAATTTGCGGACGGCCTCTCAGGAGTCGGTTGCGGCGGACCGGCTCCTCGATGAGATCCGGAAGCGGCTTCCGCCGACCGGCCCCGCCGCGCCCCCGCCGGGCGGAAGCGGGTCATTCACGGCAGACTAGATTTTCATGGGGCCGCCGACGCTCAGCCAGTTCGTCATGGCCATCCTGGTCTGGGTCGTCTATTTCTTCGTGGTGGCCTTCACCTGCGGCAAACTCTACATGAAGCTGCGCGGCCGGCCGCCCGCGCCCAATCAGACCGTGATCGTCGACGGCAAATCGGTCTCGGCGCTCGCCGAGTGGGAGGCGCGCGACAAACGGCTGCAGCGGGCGATGATCGCGCTCGGACTGTTGCTGGGACTGATCCTGCCGCTGATCCTGCCCTGGCTGCTGCGGCACGGGCTGTAACTCCCGGAGCCGTTGCATCACGACGGATCGAAGCGTATAATTAAATCAAGAAGGGAGCGGGTGCCATGCGTCGATCATCCTTTCTTGTCGTGCTGTTGTCGACCGTTCTGCCGGCCGCCGTTCTCTTCACGCCTGCCTCCTCGACGGCCTCCATCTACTCCTGGCGGGATGCCAACGGCGTCGTCAACTACAGCAATACGCCTCCGGCGGATTCCGCCGCTGTCCAGGCGGCCGTGTACATGACGGAGGCGGTCGCGCCGGAGCCGGCCTCAACCGGAACCCAGCTGGTCGACGCCGAACAGCCGCAGTTGCCTGAACGCTCCCCCTACATGGCCACCGAAGGGGAATTCGTCGTCCAGCTGGTCAGAGAACTGGGGCTGGGCGAGCCGACCGGCGCCGGGGAAGCCGCCGACGTCCTGACCAACCTGCGGATCGCTCCGCCGTTGGGGGTTTGGCGGTTCGACGATCCCATGACGCCGGAGCTGACGATCCGGCTCCGGCAGTTGTCGGTCGCGGCGGCCGATCGGGGCGATATTGACATCTCGCCGGAGCAGGCCCTGCTCGCCTTCGACACGGCGGCCGCGCTGCTGCACGTCGACATTCCCGCTCCGACCGATCAGGCGACGATGCCCGACGATCCCTATCCGATCGCCGACATGCCGCCCCTGATCGACATGTATCAGCCCGATCCGATCTTCTCTCCCTACTATGTCTGGACGCCGGTGTACGGCGGATTCTGGTGGGGGTACGGTTATTTTCCCGGCTATTGGGTGTTGAACGTCTCGCTCTTCTGCAATCATTATTACAACCACTACTACGGTCACGGCCATCATCAGGACTATGCTCATGGCCATCGAGGGTGGGACGCCCGCTTCGCGTCGATCGATCCCTCACACATCAGCCACCATATGAATGGCCATCTCGACAACCATCGGTTGCACGCTCGACCGCCCGCAGCCGGCCGGCCGGCCATCTCGCCGGGTCAACCGCGTTCGCCCTTCCACCAGACCATTCCCCGGACCATTCCATCGATGCGAGCCGGCTTGGAGCGGCCTCGCACATCGCATCCGGCTGCGGCCGATCGAGTGTCATACGCCCGATCGCCGCTGATCCATCGGGGGACGTCACCATCGCCGTCCTCTTCTCCATATCGTTATGCCCGTTCATCCCAAGCCCGGACGTACATCTCTCCATTCTATCGGTCGTCGTCATTCCGCGGGCCGTACACGGCGTCGCGGTCGATGGGCAGAGCCGCCTTCACGCCGCCTTCGAGATACCGGTACGGCGGCCTTGGGTCCGCATCGTCCCGGCCGTCGTTTCACGGCGGGATGGGCATGACACGGTCGTTCGAGCAGTCCCCAGGTAACGGACGGTCGAGCTTCGGCGGGCGGACCCGCTCTTCAGGCGGAGATTCCGCGTCCGGGGGGATCTCTGCCCGTCGATAGCGGCCTTCGGTACTCTCCCCTCGCCCATGACCCACCGTCGTCTGTCGCCCGGCCCGCTGTGCCGATTCGGACGGACGCCTCCTTCCCTCTGATGAACACGGACGCCCGCCGAATTTCTCATGCCCGCCGGTCTGTGATCCCCGCCCTGATTCTCGTCATTATATTGAGTGGGGGATTGGGCGGAGCGTTCGTGCTCTATCTGAAGGCCGGAGATGACCGGGGCGACGCCGGCGGTTACGAGATCGTGAATGGGCTGGCCTATCCGGTCGACCCCGCCGGAACCGGGCGATACCGGCATGACCTGGAACTGTATGGCGGGAAGTGGAATGTGCTCGCGGACCGGCTCATGCGACGGCTTGAGGACTTCTGGCGTGGGAAGACGCTCGCCGTCGCCGTCGCCGGCCTGACGGTCGTGCTCGCCGCCGGCTGGTCCATCCTCACCTGGTTTCCGGCCGCCGAGCGGACATCCGATGACGAGCATGATGCGGGGCGGGGCCCGCCGGACTAGCCTTCACACAGACCGCTCTTCGATCCCGGCCGGGCTAGCAGGCCGTTGAAAAAATCCATCTGCGGCGCACTCGGGATCGATCAGAATGGCTTCGCAGGGGGAATCCTCACGTACCGCTCCAGTACGCTCCGGTTCCATCGGAGCCTGCGGCCTTGCAGTTGGAACTTCTTGACCGGCCTGCCCAAGGAACACGTTTTCAATACCCTGCTAATGGGCCGGCGCGCGGGCCGTGTAGCGGTCCAGAAATGAGGCGATCTGCGCCTGCTCCTCCTCGCTGATCGTCATTCCAAGGCTCATCCGGGCCACCGTCGTCCGCCAATTGCTCCCGCTCCGATGATTGGCCGCGACGCGCCAGGCGGTCGGATTCTTGTTCAGGGCCGGATTGGTCCAGCCGTGACACTGGTTGCATTTGGCGAAGGCGGCCGGCGGCGCCGCACGATCCGCCTGATTTGACGAACCCGATGGCGCGCCCGCCGGCGTCACCGTCTGCGCGTCAATCAACGCGGATTGTTTCTCGACCGGATCAAACGGCAACCCTTCAACGCGCGTCCAGGTCGACCCGCCGTCCGTGGAGCTGAAGAGTCCGGCCCCGTGCAATCCTGTATAGAGATGATCGGGATGCTTCGGATCGAGCGCCAGGGCCCGGATGTCCTTGCCCGGCAGGCCGGTGTTCATCGGCATCCAGCTGGCGCCCTCATCTTCGCTTTTCACGACGCCCGCATCGCTGGTCGCGACGTAGAGCCGTTTGGGCGCGGACGGATCGAACACCACGGCGCGGATCCACGATGACTCCAATCCTCCGGTCGGCTGCCATGCAATCCCCTGGTTCCGGCTGACGAAGAGGCCGCCGTCGCCGATGGTGCCGGCGTACAGCCAGCCCGAATCGGGCCGGACCGCGAGCGCGGCGATCCGCTTGCCCTGCAACGCTGGAACTCCCTTCCAGCCCCGCGCGCCGCGCGGCCTCGCGTAGAGGCCGGACTGCGTCCCGGCGTAGAGCGTGCCGGACGCGGGATCGAACACCATGGCGTTCTGAAACTGTGGCCCGCTCCAGAAACGCAGCCGGTCGGTGATCACGTGCCATGCCGGCTGATCGTCCCGCCGTTCGTACAATTCGGTCGACGTGCCGATGGCGAGGCGGTCGTGCGGCCCCTGCTGCGTGTCCGCCTGCACGGCGATCACGCCGACGGCGGTGTTGCCGAGCCCGTCATCGGCCTCCTTCCATGCGACGCCGCCGTCCTCGCTGTAATAGAAGCCGCCGCCCCAGGTTGCGGCGTAGAGGCGGCCGGGGGCCGTCGCTGACGGCTCGAGATCGTAGACGAGATAATTCTTGAGCCCCTGGTTGATGAACGACCAGCTCTTGCCGTCGTCGGTGCTTTTGAGCAGCCCCTGATTGTCGGTGGCCACGTAGAGCGTGTCCGGCGCCTGAGCATCAATCACGATGGCGCGAATGAACAAGGACGGCCTGCCGGAAGGCGGCGCAGGAAGAGCCGGGGCCGCCGTGACGAACAGGAGGGGCAGGACGGCGGCAAGGGAGAGGCCCCATCGCCGTAAGTGAGCGTTGCGATACATGTTACCGAACAATATTGGTTAACCACCCAATTCTATTGCTCCGCTCGCGCACTCCGGCGCTGGCTCAAGTCAGGGGGAGTGATGCGCTTCGATTCGGCCATGGCCAGGCCATCTGGCCGGCTCAGATTTCGCTTCGCAGGCGGAGCCTGCGAAGCTTCATTCACACTCCCCCTGATATCATCGATGGGGGCTGCCGCCCCCACGCCCCGGCCCATCGCCCATACGCAACACGAATGGATCATCATCTTAACGAACCGTGTTGGTCAGACGACCTATGCCCTCAATCACCACTTCGATCGTGTCGCCGCGCTGCATCGGGCCGACGCCGGAGGGGGTGCCCGTGGTGATCACGTCGCCGGGCAGCAGCGTCATGATCGACGAGATGAAACTGACCAGATCGGGGACGGGGAAGATCAAATCGGCCGTCGTGCTCGATTGCCTGGTCTCGCCGTTGAGGATCCCCTCGATCTTCAGATGTGACGGATCGAGGTCCGTGACGATCCAGGGGCCGATGGGGGCGAAGGTGTCGAACGATTTGGCCCGCGTCCACTGCTTGTCCTTCTGCTGCAGGTCCCGTGCCGTGATGTCGTTCAGGCAGGTGCAGCCCAGGATCGCCTCGGACGCCTGCGCGGGCGTGATCGACCGGCTCTTTTTTTTGATGACGACGGCCAGCTCGGCTTCGTAATCGAGTCTCGTCACGCCGTCCGGATAGTGGATGGCGGCTCCGGGGCCGATGACCGCCGTGGAGGGCTTGAGAAAAATCAGCGGCTCTTCGGGCAGCCGGTGGCCCATCTCCTGCGCGTGAGCCCGGTAGTTGACGCCGACGGCGACGATCTTTGACGGTTCGCAGGGCGGCAGGAGCGTCACGCCGTCCAGCTGGAACGACCGGGGACCCAAGCGCAGCGAGACAAACGGATCGCCGGCCAGCTCCCTGATCTGTCGCTGCTCGACGGCTCCGTAGCGGACCTGGCCGTCAGCAGCGAACCGGAGGAGTTTC
>DATJYI010000214.1:0-5160 GCA_035499635.1 Nitrospiria bacterium
GTGTTGTCGGGCCCCAGCGAGAAATAAAACGTGGCGTGGATGGCAAATTCCTTGAACAGTGCAAGAAGCGCGGGGACGCCGATGCGAGTCCCGCGATCGGTATCGACGTCGACTTTGATGGCGAGCAGTGTCTCGGCCATACGATCCACCGCCGGAGTTCTTTAATTCACCAGCTCCTGCGAGGGCCGGCCGAGGTGATAATCGAGCGTCTTGCGCAGCGCCGTCTTGAGATCGGTCGTCGGCTTCCAGCCGAGATACTGCTCGGCATTTGCGATCGAGGGCACGCGCGTCAGCACATCCTGATAGCCCTTGCCGTAGTAGTCGGTTGAAGCGACCGTCACGAGCCGCGTCTTCTCCGCGAGGGAGGCGTACGTCGGATAGCTCTTCACGAGCGCCACGAGCGTCTCGGCCAGCTCTTTGACCGATACGTCATTGGCCGGATTTCCAAGATTGAAGATCCGTCCGTCGGCGCAGCCCTCCCTGTTTTCGATAATGCGCAGCAGGGCATCGATGCCGTCGTCGATATAGGTGAAACTGCGTCGCTGGGCGCCCCCGTCGACCAGGCGGATCTCCTGGCCGCGCAGAATATTGCCGATAAACTGGGTCAGCACGCGGGAGCTGCCCTCCTTTGGCTCGAGGATGTTGTCGAGCTTGGGACCGATCCAATTGAAGGGTCTGAACAGGGTGTGGCGCAGCCCCTGCTGCTGACCGTAGGCGGAGATCACCCGGTCGAGCAGTTGCTTGCTGCAGGAATAGATCCACCGCATCTTGTTGATCGGGCCGAGCACCAGGTTGCTGGTCTCCTCATTGAACTCCTTGTCGGCGCACATGCCGTACACTTCAGACGTCGAGGGAAAGATCACGCGTTTTTTGTACCGCACGCACTTTCTGACGATGTCGAGGTTGGCTTCGAAATCCAGCTCGAACACGCGCAACGGGTCCTGCACGTAGGTTGCGGGCGTCGCGATCGCCACCAGCGGCAGCACCGTATCGCATTTGCGGACGTGATATTCGATCCATTCCCGGTTGATGGTGATGTCGCCTTCGACGAAATGGAACCGCGGCTGTCCCAGGCAGGGCTCCAGCTTGTCGCACGCGATGTCCATGCCGAAGACCTCCCAGTCCTTCTGTTTCAGGATCTGCTCCGTCAGGCTGCTGCCAATGAAGCCGTTGACACCGAGGATCAGGACACGAAGAGCCATGCAGAAACTCCTTTCATGATGAGGCCGGTGATGAACGATGTGCGGCAATCTCGCCGAGCCGCTGACCGAGACTCAGGCCGTGAGGAGGGGGCGCGACCGCCGCGTCGGTGTGCTCGGCCTCGCCCTCCCACTGCCATGCCGTGATCTCCAGACACCCGTCGCCCGTTGTGATTCGCAAGGGCGCCGTCGAACAGACCGCTCCGGCTTTCCCACGGCAGGAGGCGACCGGTCTGGCCCACCAGATGAACAGGCGCCGGCCGGCCGAGGTCGTGAAGGCGCCGGGGTAAGGGTGGGTGACGGCCCGGATCAGGTTGAAAATGGCCGTCGCGCTCTGTGTCCAGTCGATCCGGCCGTCTTCAGGCTTCCGTCCGCCGAAGTAACTCGCTTCCGTCTCGACCTGCCGGCGGCGCGGCGCTTCACCCCGTTTGAGCGCGTCGATCTGCCGTTCCAGGACGGCCCTCGCGGCCGCGGTCACCTTGCGAAAGACGTCCAGGGCCGTCTCCGTCGGGCCGATGGACACGGCCTGCTGATCGACGATGTCGCCCGCGTCGGCTCGCTTGACCATGTAATGAAGCGTCACCCCCGTTTCCTTCTCGCCGTGCAGGACGGCCCAATTCACCGGCACGCGCCCCCGGTATTTGGGCAGCAGCGAGCCGTGCATGTTGAAGGCGCCGAGCGGGGGAAGGTCCAGAATCTCCTGGCAGATCATGTTGCGATAATAGAATGAAAAGATCAGCGCCGGCTGAAGCGCTCTGATATGGGAGATCCATTCCGGTGTGTTGACCGAGGCCGGCGTGTGAACGGGAATGCCATGACGCGTCGCCAGGTCGGCCACCGACCGGAACCAGATCCGTTCAGTCGGATTGTCCTCATGGGTGAAGACGGCCGCGATCCGCTCCCGCCGACCGATCAACAGATCGAGACAGTCATAGCCGACCTCGTGATACGCGAAAATCACGAGCGGGGCGGGAGACGGGCTATTGGGCATCCGGCTGCTCATACACCTCACGGATGACGAATCGGGGACGGCGGCGCACCTCCTGGTAGATCCGGCCGACGTACTCGCCGATGAGTCCCAGCCCCAAAATGGCCAGTCCGACGAAAAAATAGAGGATGGCGAACAACGTGAACAACCCTTCCGCCTCGGGACCGATTACCAGCCGGCGGATGAACAGGAAGATGACGAACAGCGCGCTGAAGACCGAGACCGCCATCCCGAACATGGTGAACAACTGCAGCGGCACGACGGAAAATCCCGTCATCAGGTCGAAGTTCAGACGGACCAAATCGTAGATCCGGTATTTTGAGACGCCCGCCGCTCGAGCGGCGTGCTCGACCTCCACCTCGGCGGGCGAGGCGGCGTAACTGACGGCCAGCGCGGGGATGAAGGTCGATGTTTCCCCGCTGGCCGTGATCTGCTCAACGATGTTCCGGCGGTAGGCGCGCAGCATGCACCCCTGGTCGCGCATCCGGATGTGGGTGATCCGTTCGCGAATCTCGTTCAGCACGGCCGACGCGGCCCGGCGAAACCAGGTGTCCTGCCGCTTCCGGCGGTAGCCGCCGACCACATCGTGCCCTTTGTCGATCAGCGCCAGCAGCTTGGGGATCTCCTCGGGCGGATTCTGCAGATCGGCGTCGAGTGTGACCACCACGTCACCCCGCGCGCGCTCGAGGGCCGCCATGACGGCCATGTGCTGGCCGAAATTCCCGTTGAAATCGATGACGCGAATATGCGTGGGACGCCGCTGATAAAACGATTGCAACAGAAACCCCGACCGGTCACGGCTGCCGTCATTGGTGAACAGGATCTCGTACGGCCGGCCGATGCCGTCCATGACGGCCGTCAGCCGGGTGAAGAGCTCCTCGAGCACGGATTCCTCGTTGTAGACCGGGATGACGACGCTGATCATTGGGCCGGCCATGATTACATCCGTTTGAAGAGTGTCGCCATTGCCTCGAGCACACGGTCCTGGTCCTGATCCGACATGCCGGGAAAGAGCGGCAGGCTGACGATCCGGTCTGCGATCGATTCGGCGCGAGGAAAATCGCCCGGTTGAAAGCCGAACGTCTCCCGGTAATAGGGAAAGAGGTGGACGGCCCGGTAATGAAGACCGATGCCGATTTGTTTGTCCTGCATCGACCGCATGAATGCCGCCCGGTCCATCCCGGCCGCATCCGGATTGATCAGCGGCGTATAGAGGTGCCACGCGTGCCGGTGGGGATAGGCGGGCGGGGCGGGCAGTGTCCACTGCGGCCAGCCGTTCAGGCGTGTCTGATAGCGCTGCGCCAACTCGGACCGCCGTTCGATGAACGCGCCCAGTTCCGCCAGCTGGTGCAAGCCAAGGGCCGCCTGCAGATCCATCATATTGTATTTGTAGCCGGGCATGACCACCTCGTAGTCCTGCTGACCCTTCGGACCAAATCGGTTCCACGCCTCGCGGTCGATGCCGTGAAAGCGCAGGAGCGAAACCGTCTTGGCCAGCGCCTCATCCCGCGTCGCCACCGCCCCGCCCTCGCCCGTCGTCAGATTTTTGTTCGGGTGAAAGCTGAACACCTGCGTATCGCCGAACGAACCGATCCGCCGGCCCCGGTATTCGGCGCCGATGGCATGGGCGGCATCCTCGATGACCCGGATGTCCTCCTCCGCCGCCAGCGCATAGAGCGGATCGAGATCGACCGGCGATCCGGCGAAGTGGACGGGGACGATCGCGCGTGTTCTCGGCGTGATCGCATCGGGAAGCCTCGTGACGTCCAGATTGTACGTTGACGGCTCGACATCGACCAAGACGGGCCGGCCGCCGGCGAGCACGATGGTATTCAGCGTGGCCGCGAAGGTCAACGGGGTCGTGATCACCTCATCGCCGGGCTCCAGCTTGAGCGCCAGCAGCGCCAGGTGCAGGCCCGCGGTGGCCGACGAGAGGGCGAGCACCTGGGGCGCGCCAAGATAGCTCTTCAATGCCGATTCGAATTTCGCCGTTCTCGGGCCGGTCGTGATCCAGCCCGACCGCAGGCAGGCCACTACCTCATCGATCGCCGCCTGGCTGATGGACGGCCGGGAAAAGGGGAGAAACTCTTGCTCGGAGCCGCTCACAGGTCAGCTTCGGGTGATCAGATAGACCCCGGCCATGATGGTGATGATCCCGCTGACGCGAATGATCGACACCTCTTCCTGGAAGAGATAGGCGGCGGCCGCGGCATTGACGATGTAGCCGACGCTCAGCATCGGATAGGCATAACTGACATCCACCCGTGAGAGCACCATGATCCAGACGACCACGCTGACGACGTAGGAGGCGAGGCCGGCCAAAATGAATGGGTTGGCGGACGCCTGCAGGCCGACGGGGATCAGATTGGCCCAGCTGAAATCAAAATAGCCGATGCGGCGGGTGCCTTCTTTAATCAGCAATTGGGCGCCCGCGTTCAACATCACGCCCAGCAGAATGATTGGAAGATATTTCACGCAGTTCCCTCCCGTTCAACACCCGGAAATTGATCATCAGTATCCGTGATTCCAGAGGCAAATGCAAGTCATCTAAGTCAGGGGGAGCGTGCTCAGCTCCCCCCATTGCCCGCACATGATGTGTTCATCGCTCGCATGTCAAATCGATGCTCGGCCCCTGTTCATCGTCATATCGCAGTTCTCCGAGCTTCGAGACAGATCAGGAAGTGCTGCTCTCCCCTCTATTCGCGAGTACAGGCGTGGCGTACCTCACGTGTCTAATAATTAATGGGGGGGCGTGAGGAGAGAGAGCGTCTCGGTACGAAAATCAGGGGGAGGTGCCGGTTCCTCCCCCTGATGACCCCCATCGGATGTACACATTCCCGCCAATACGCGTATCGCTCTGTCGTACCTCCTGCGTTCAACAACCAATGGGGGTGGTTAGGGGGAGAGAGAGTCTCGTTGATTTGATCGGGGGGAGAGATCCTCATCTCCCCCCGGTCCCCCCATCGGAGGTAC
>DATJYI010000215.1:0-4478 GCA_035499635.1 Nitrospiria bacterium
AGACCCGCAAACAGCGGTGGATTCCTGGACTGGAAGCATCCCCGTTGGCCAGGGGTCGAGCGTCGATGTGACACGCGAGCAACGCGGGTGATGCGTATGGGCGATGGGGGTCTTAGGGGGAGCTGCGCTCACGACGTAGGCCCGCAAACAGCGGTGGATTCCTGGACTGGAAGCCATCCCCGTTGGCCAGGGGTCGAGCGTCGATGTGACACGCGAGCAACGCGGGTGATGCGTATGGGCGATGGGGGTCTTAGGGGGAGCTGAGCACGCTCCCCCTAAATAAAATGTCCATTAAAGCCGACAAAATCTGGATGGACGGCAGGCTGGTCCCCTGGGATCAGGCGCAGGTGCACGTCCTGACCCACAGCCTCCATTACGGCCTTGGGGTGTTCGAAGGGATCAGATGTTACAAGGGGGAGAAGGGTTCGGCCGTCTTCCGGCTCAAGGAGCATATCGCGCGCCTCTTCGCCTCGGCTCATATCATGCGGATGAAGCTGCCCTACGCGCCGGAGCAGCTCGAAGCCGCGGTCGTGGAGACCGTCCGGGCCAATCGGCTGGAGGCCTGCTACATCCGTCCGATCGCCTTTATCGGCGCCGGAGAGATGGGGCTCTACGTCAAGGAGAATCCGATCCGTGTGGCCATCGCCGCCTGGTCGTGGGGCACCTACCTGGGTGATGAGGGGTTGCGAAACGGCATTCGGGTCAAAATCTCATCCTACGCGCGCCATCACGTGAACATCAGTCTGACTCGGGCCAAGGTCACGGGCTACTACGTCAATTCTCAACTGGCCAAAAATGAGGCCAAGGAGGCGGGCTGCGACGAGGCGCTGCTGCTGGATACTGAGGGGTATGTCGCCGAAGGGCCGGGAGAAAATGTCTTTCTCGTTCACAAGGGCGTGCTGAAAACCACCCCGTTGACGTCGGTGCTGGATGGCATCACCCGCGACAGCGTCCTGCAACTGGCCCGGGAGGCCAACATTCCGGTTATCGAGGCGCGGTTTACGCGCGACGACCTCTACCTGGCCGACGAGGCTTTCTTTACCGGCACCGCCGCCGAGTTGACGCCGATCCGCGAGGTGGACGGCAGGACGATCGGGTCCGGCAAACCCGGGCCGATCACGCAGCAACTGCAGGAACGCTTTTTCTCCATCGTCCGCGGCGGTGATCCGTCCCATTTCGCCTGGCTGACGTTTATTTGATTCGAGGGGAGAGCTCCTCTCCCCTCGAGCTCCCCGGTGCTCCGTTCGTGCTTTGCACTCGCTCACATTAGGGGGAGCGTGCCTCAGCTCCCCCTAAGACCCCCCATCGCCGTACGAGTGAAACGTGTTGCTTACGTGTCAAATCGACGCTCGATCGTTTGATTCGCACGTGCTCCGCGCGTGCTCAAATCAAGGGGAGCGGTGCTGCACCCCCAAATGATCCAATCAACAATCCCCACCGCCATACGACTTGTGCTCGATGCTCGCATGTCAAATCAATGCTCGGTCCCTGGCCACCGTTATTCTGCAATTCGTCGACTTCGATTTGGAATGGTACCAGTACCCCTTATCACGCTGCCGTTGCTCTACTCATCCCTCATCCGCCCTTTCTCTATCAGTCCGCCTTTTCACCTCAATTGCGCCTTTCACTCATTCCATCGGGAGCATCACGTTCAGCCGGTTTTTCACCCACCACAGTTGCTGCTCGGGGGTTAACTCCTTCCAAAGCTCTTCACGAAGCGACACGGCCATCAGCAGCCGGTTTGCCCGCAGTTGAGAGACCAGGCTGATCTGGGCCCACACTTCAGGTGAGTCGAACGCTCTCGAACCGGCCAGCAGCCGTTGGAGATGCTCTCGTTCCTCCTCCAGATGAAGATCCAGCGTCTGGCGTTCCGCCGCCGTCGTTTCAACGATCGAGAGCATCGCGGATGATTGGTTCGGCGTCAATCCAGCCGCCGACGGCGGCTGCGCCAGCAGTTGTTCAATCTCGGTGGCGGGGGTCAACAGATCATCGGTCGTCGCACATCCCGCCGAGACGCCAAGCGCGCACACGCAGAGCGCGAGGATGAGCCTGGGGCTGACCACCGTGCGTCTCATGGCTCCCTCACCGGTGCATCCGGACGCCGACCCGGTCGCACATCGATTGCAGCCGGCACCGGCTGCACCATGGCGAGACCGGCGCGCAGAGATGCTGTCCATACGGCACCAACAGGTCATTGAATGTGATCCAATAGCGTCGGGGCAGCTTGCCCCGCAACGCCATTTCGGTCTTATCAGGGCTCGTCGTCTTCACGTATCCCCAGCGATTCGAGATCCGGTGCACGTGCGTGTCCACGCAGATGCCGGGCAGCCCAAAGCCGACCGTGAGCACCAGATTGGCCGTTTTTCGTCCCACGCCGGGCAGGGCCAGCAGTTCGTCCAGCGTCTGCGGTACCCGTCCGCCGTGGTGCTCGAGCAACTGCCGGCAGAGCGCGCGGAGTGCCTTCGCCTTCGTCCGGTAAAAACCGACGGGATAGATGGCGGAGGCGATCCGCCGTTCTGATAATTTTACCATCTCCTCCGGCGTCGCCGCCAGGGCAAACAGGCGCGCCGACGCCTCGGCTGTCGTCCGGTCCTTGGTGCGCAGACTCAACACGGTGGCGATCAAGACGCGAAACGGGTCGCGGGAGGTCTTGGCCACCACGCCGACGATCGGCTCCGGCCATTGCCGGATCGCCGATTTGAGCATTGCGATTGCCTTGGGTCTCTCTTTATTGGTCATTTGAAGTCAGGGGGAGTATGCTCAACTCCCCCTGACAACCCCCATCGCCATACGTACTATTCCCCCTGCTCGCGCGTCAATCCGGCGCTCGGCCTGCCCAGCCGGGAAGTGCACCGCTCTCTTCCGGTGAAGTCAGGGGGAGTATGCACTTCGTCTCGGCCATGGCCAAGGCCATGTCGCCGGCTCAGATTCCGCCTTCGCAGGCGGAGCCTGCGAAGCTTCATTCAACTCCCCCTATCATTCGTCTGTGGGGGCATCCGCCCCCACACCTCGGCCCCATCGCCATACGTGCTATCCCCCTGCTCGCGCGTCAATCCGGCGCTCGGCCGTTTATTCCGCTCGTGCTTCGCGCTCGCTCACATCAGGGGGAGATGCTCCTCTCCCCCTGATCACCCCCATCGCCCTTACGCATCAGACATGTCGCTCGCGTGTCACACCGACGCTCGGCTGTTGAACAGCGTCATCGGGTTGATGTCAGTGTTCGATAGGCTGCTGGCTTTCTAGCCTCCCATATATCATTATAGCTGTTCAGCCGCTTGTCGCGCGCCAGCGAGGGGTCGATCCGGACAACCCCGACCGACTCACCGGTCGCCGGCGCCCGAAACAGCAACCGGCCACGAGGATCCGTGATCTGGCTCCGGCCGATGTAGGTCAACGGTGGTCGTCCGCCGCGCGCTTCGGTGCCGACACGGTTCGCGGTGGCCGTAAAGAGGCGGTTCTCGATCGAGCGGGTGCGCATCGCCTCAGGACAATAGGGGAGGACCAGATTGGCCGGATGACAGATCACGTCGGCTCCCTTCAGGGCCAGCGACCGCGCCGTCTCCGGAAAAAACCAGTCGAAGCAGACCATCACTCCGATCGTGAGCGCTCCGATCGTCCAGACCGCGCCCGCCCTCCGGCCCGGCGCAAACCAGCGCGTCTCCTCGCCGAACAGATGCAGTTTCCGGTAACTGTCCAGGTACCCGTCCGGTCCGATGACGACCGCGCTGTTGTAGACGCGCCGGCCGGCCCGTTCCGGAAGCCCCGCGACAATCACGCAGCGGCGGCGGCGCGCGACGTCGATCAGGGCCCGGCAGGTGCGTCCCGTCGGCACGGGCTCCGACAGCCGGGCCACCTCGGCGTGGGAGGAAAACTGATACCCTGTGGCGAACAGTTCGGGCAGGACGTACAGATCGGCCGGTTTCGTCGCCATCAAACGAAGCGCGCGGGCCAGATTGGAGGCGACCCGTCCGAAGCGCGGCGAGGTTTGCACCACGCCGACGCGCACCGTCGCAGAGGTTCGGATCGGATTATTCGGGGACAAAGAACCGGCGCCGGTCGCCGCCGCTGCGGGTGGAGACGCCTTTGAAGCCGCGTTTGCCCCTTCGCTCACGGCCCGTACGGCGCTCGCCGCCGAGATGTTCGACCACCAGGGATGAAAACGTCTTGTGCTCGTCCGCGTCCAGAATCCGTTCCGGATGGGGCGCCTTGCGGACCTGCTCCACCTGCTCAAACAGATAGCGGCTGTATTCGATCGGATGATAGCTGCCCGTGTAATTGATCAACCGGCTTTCCAGCACCAGCAACGCCTTCGTTTTCGCATCCAAGACTCCGGCCATCGCCCCCTCCTGTCCTCCCGCCTGCGGTCGTCGAACGGTGTACAGCGTAGCAGCGTCGTTGAGCGGTGTCAAGGAAAACGGAAATGCCGGCGGCTGCGTGCAAGGGCGGAATGGAGTGCCATGCCTCCCCAAGGGCCGTCC
>DATJYI010000216.1:0-4501 GCA_035499635.1 Nitrospiria bacterium
GTGGGGTCAATGGTGAACAGCTCTCAGAGTATTCGGTTACGCTGATACCCAGAGATCATAGCGTGAACACGGTCTCACAAACGGAGATCGATGGGTACCATTTTTGAGCCGGTTTCGCACATTCCGTGACACTTTCTATTCGTAATCAATAAGTTCCATAGCCTGATTTTTTGAGGACTCGTAGGTGAACTAAGCGGCGAGGACTTCTTTCGGTAATCGTTAGATCGACGTTCCCATCTAGGACAACGCTTTGTCCGGTGTAATCGATGATCGGCCCCACCCTCGCTAACCTCGACACTTTCAAGACGGAATCGTTAAATCTGGGATTTCTTCAAGGCAAGGACTTGTCCGGAAGTATTGATTCCGTTATGACCCGCTACGATGACCGGTGAGGGCAGGTATACACCCCTTACGCCTCACTTCTTACGCCTTACAACAGCTGATCCTCAAATAACTCCTTCAATTTTTTCCTGATCTTTTCCTCATGCGTTCCCTTCCAATAGAGGCGTCCGCAGTGCGGGCAACGGGAGAACTGCTCCTGGGTGCGGAAGACGTAGGAGGGCACGGCCGGCTGCGCCTGCTTCTTAGGGATTGATTCCAGCACAGAATTACACTCGATGCACCGGGTCAGGAGACCGGCAGACGGGGAGAGGTGAAGCTCTTGCACGATTTGCCGCAATTGCTGCTTCAGGTGATCATCGCGGATCAGCGTATGGGGCAGGCCGGGCCGCCGGTCGATGAGGCGGGCGTCGCGCGTGATCAGCCAGCGCTCTTCCGATTGCGCCAGTTCGATCAATCGGTCGTTGTCGATCTTCTTAAAATAGAGGGTGTCGTAGCCCAGAATCCGGAGCCAGCGGGCGAGTTTGCCGACCATGGCGTCGGCGAGAAATTTAACAGGTTCGGCGGTTGTAGGTTCACGTTCCACGCCCATTCCTAATGCGATGCGGGCGAGCAGCCGCTCGCCCCTACAATCGAAATCCAACATTCATCGTTAAATAGGCCTTCCCCCCTCACCCCTCACTCCTCACGCCTCCCGTTTTTCTTCATCTTCTCATTTGCCAGGACGAGCGCCGCGATGCTTTTCGCGTCCCGGATGGTGTTATCGTAGATTTTGGCCATCGCCTCCACCAGGGGCATTTCGACGACGGTGAGAATCTCATCGTGATCGAGCGACTGCCTGCTTTGTTGCAGTCCAGTGGCCAAATAAAGATGAATCTGTTCATCGCAGAAGCCGGGCGCAGTCACGATGCCGCCCAATCGGACCAGCCGTCCGGCCCGATAGCCCGTCTCTTCCTCCACTTCCCGACGAGCGCAGTCGTCCGGCGATTCCCCGGGCGCCAGCGTGCCGGCCGGAACCTCATAGAGATACCCGCCGGCGGCGTGGCGGAATTGGTGGATCAGCAGCACCGTGCCGTCTTCCTTGATCGGCACGACGGCCGACGCTCCCGGATGGCGCACCACGTCGAGCCGGATGACCCGATGGTTCGGCAACGTCACCGTTTCGGCGGAGACCCGGATGATCCGCCCCTGATAGGGCGGAGAAGGAGGCATTGGTTCGGTCATCTTGAAACTCGGCGGCCGCCTCATTATACTAAGACCGTTGGCCGGAAGCGAACCGTCCTGGCGCCGGAACGGGTGCGAGGAGGTACAGACACGGCCGGCTGCGGCTTTACGAGCATCGACCGTGTGACCAGCACGATGACGCCCGATCAACTGGATACGCGCAAAGTCGTCACGATCTATTCGGCCTACTCCGGCTGTTACGATCTGCTCTTCGGCAGAATCTTCCATCGTTCCCGCGCCGAAGCGATCCGGCTGCTTGAGCTGCAACCCGGCAGCCGGGTCCTCGAAGTGGGGGTCGGGACCGGCCTGTCGCTCTCGCTCTACCCGGATCATTGCCGGGTGGTCGGCATCGACCTGACCGGCAAGATGCTGGAGCGGGGCGCCCAGCGTGTCAAGGAGGAGGGACTCGGCCACATTCATCTGCAACAGCAGGATGCCGCGTCGATGGCCTTCCGCAACAACAGCTTTGATGCCGTGCTCGCGGCCTACGTCATCAGCGCGGTGCCCGATCCGAAAGCGGTCCTGGCTGAAATGAGCCGGGTCTGCCGGCCCGGCGGCGTGATCGTGCTGCTCAATCATTTTTCCGCGGCCAGCCGCTGGGTGGCCAATATCGAGCGCGGCCTCTCGCCCCTCTGCCGTCGGATCGGCTTTCGTTCCGACCTCTGCCTGGAGACTCTTCTGCAGGAATCCTCTCTGGCCGTCCGGCAACGCTGCCGCGCCAATCCGTTCCGCTACTGGCAGCTGATCCAGTGCGTCAATCAAAAGCCGGAACACGCGTTTGCGTGCTGATCCGCGCCGCGTCTTCGGATTGTCGGGGGAGGAAATGGCACATTCGACAGACGGCCGGCGACCACGGGGGAACATTCGCATGGAAGCGGTGGCGAAGGACATCTATGAATGGTCGCACTTTTCCCAAGAGAAACAGCTTGATTTCAACGGACACCTGATCGTGGCCGGGGATCAATGCCTGCTCATTGACCCGCCGCCGCTTTCGGCTGAGGACTTGACGGCAATCCGGCGCGGGGCGCCGATCGACGCAATCGTGTTGACCAACCGCGACCACGTGCGGGAGGCCGCGGCCTATCGCGCGCTCTTTCGCACCAAGATCCTGGCCCCGGAGCTGGACGCGCCGCTCATGGAGATGGAGGTGGACGGCGTCTTCTCGCACGGCGACCGCCTGCCAGGCGGCCTGTCCGTGATTCATCTTCCGGACGGCAAATCACCGGGCGAATCGGCCCTGCTGCTCGAGCGCGACGGCGGCGTGCTGATCCTGGGCGACGCCCTCATCGGCACGCCGCCCGGCTCGCTCAACTTCCTGCCGCCGGACAAATTCGCCGATATGGCGAAGGCCCGTGCGGGCGTCACACGACTGCTGGATTACGACTTTGACACGGTGCTGGTGGGCGACGGCGCATCGATCAGGACCGGCGGGAAGGAGGCGGTCAAGCGGGCGGTGATGGGGTAGCAAGGCAAAGGCGGATTATGGATTAATGGGGAAAAGGCGGATTAGAATAGCAAAAGCGGATCAAGGATTAAGTGGTAAAGAACATCAACTGTGAATTGTTATTCCCTAATCCGCCGTTTCTTCATTAACCCGTAATCCGCTTTCTCCTCACTCATCCTCATTCATGTCGCTTTCACAGGAGCTCAACCGCCAGGGCAATGTCCACTTTGGGCGAGGCGACTACGCCGATGCGTATCGTTGCTATCAGCGGGCGCTTGAGGCCGACCGGAAAAGCGGCAATGCCCGCGAACTGGCGCTGACGCTCGGCAATCTGGCCAACGTCTTCGCCTGCACCGGCCGCACTGATCAGGCCTTGGCTCATTACCGGGAAGTGCTTGATCTGCAGAAGACGTTCGGCGACCAGCGGGGCATCGGCATCACGCTGGCCAATTTGGGCAATCTGGAAGCCGATGCTGGGGCCGCGGATCGGGGCGAGGCCTATTATCTGGAAGCGCTCGACCTGCTCGAACCGCTTGACGAGCCGCGCACCGTCGCCACCATCCTCGGCAACCTCGGCCTGATTGCGCGGGTTCGCGGCGACCATGACCGGGCGATCCAGTTGACCGAACGGGCCGTTGAGCTGATGAAGCGGATCGGCGACCAGGCGGGCACGGCGGGATTGTACAATCAACTGGGCAAGACCTACCGGCTCATGCGCCGCCACGCCGACGCGGAGGCCTGCTGCCGGACCGCGCTGGACATCGCCGGACGGCTGGGCGATGAACGGCTTGAGGCCGCGGCGCGCTATCATCTGGCCTTCATCCACGCGGAACAGGCGCGATTTGCGCAGGCCATTGTGATGATGGAGCGGGTCGTTGCCGTCGATGAGAAATACCAGTTGCCGAAATTGGAGGAGAACCGGGGGTGGTTGAAAGAGTGGAGAGAGAAAGTGACGAGCGATCAGTAGGGGCGGTTCGTGAACCGCCCGCACTGGACAGTCGAAAATCGATAATGGCGTCTGCAACTGGCAGCCTATGACGCCCACCATCATTTACGACACCGACTGCCGGCTGTGCGAGACGGCCCGACAATGGATCGAGCGCTGGGCGCACAAGGGCGGGCGACCGGTTGTGCTGCGCTTCCTGCACTTTGAAGAGCCGGAGGCGGTTCGCCTTCAACCCGATTTGGAAGCGATCGGCTGTCTGACTGCATTTCGTTTTCTCGATGAGACGGGGCGCGCCTGGCACGGGGAACGAGCGGCTGTCGAACTTGTTCGACGCCTGCCCTACGGCGGGCCGCTCGTCTGGGTGATGGCGCTGCCTGGCGCCTGGCGGCTGACTGGGTGGTGCTATCAATGGGTGGCGGCAAATCGGTATAAATTGTTTGGGAAAACGACGAGATAAATGGTGGTCGAATTTAACTATAACCGTGGAAATACTGGGGGGAATGGCATTCACTAATATATTGATAAATAAAGACATACAGACATTTTCA
>DATJYI010000217.1:0-17084 GCA_035499635.1 Nitrospiria bacterium
ACGTCGCCCGGATGTCCTCAAGCGTCTCGTCCGGATTGCCGACGACGAAGAAGCCGTGGACGATCTCGATCCCGGCCCTCTTGGCATTATTGACGGCGGAGTCGACCTCTTCAAGCGTTTGTTCCTTTTTCAACCGGTCGAGGATTTTCTGGCTACCGCTTTCCACCCCGAACATGATCGTCCGGCAGCGCGCCTTCGCCATGACCGGAAACAGATGCTGGCAGACCGAATCGACCCTGCCCTCCACGCCCCATTCAATCCGGTTGCCCGACTCGATCAATCCATGGCAGATCGCCTCGATCCGCTTGGGCTTCAGCAGAAAGTGGTCATCGACGAAGTAGACCGCGCCGTAGCCGAGCTCCTGCAGGTGCTTGAATTCTGCCAGGACGTGCTCGGGGCTGCGGAAGCGCCACTTCCCGTCGTTGAACATTGGAATGTCGCAGAAGACGCAGGGCCACGGGCAGCCGCGGGAGGTCTGCATCGTCGTGAACCGCTCCATCGAAAGGACCGCCGGAACGTCCAGCGGCATCGATTCGACGAAATCGAGCTTCAGGCTTTCGCGATCGGGAAAGGGCCACTGATCGAGATTCCGCTCTGTCGGCCGGTTGGGGTTGGTCATCACCCGCCCGTCCTTCATCCAGGTGAGCCCCTGCACCGCTTCCGGATCGTTCAGATGCGCCAGCAGATCGAGGATGAGCTGCTCCCCGTCGCCGCGGCAGACAAAATCGACCTCGGGGCACTGGTGCTTCACCAGCCCGGCGTTCAAAGAGGCAAAAACCCCGCCGAAGGCCAGCTTGACCTTGGAATCAACCGCCCGGATCTGGCGGGCCAGCATCTTGGCGTAGGGATAGCTGGTCGTGCTCAGAAAGCTCAGGCCGACGAGGTCCGGCTTCTGCCTCCGGATCTCGTCGATGATGAACTCGTTAGGCGTTTCGGGATGAGCCTGATCGAACATCACGCACTCGTGGCCATCGCGTTTGAGCACGGCGGAGAGCGACATGATGCCGATGGGCGGAAAGCCCATCACGCGGATGTTCCCGTTCTTCGCCCGGGTCTTGGCGGGAAGCGCGTAGAATTGGGGATCGCGGACGTGGATCAGGAAGACGCGAATAGGCGGCTCGATTCAAGTAGAACGGTGCGGTCAGTCGGACGAGGCGGACCGTCCAACACTCCGTGCAGTGCTCTCGTTCCGACGCCCATACTGCCATCAGGATAGCAGGCCCATTCCGGGCCTGTCAATGCAAAAACGGCGTCGCCGTTCAGCAACGCCGGGCGGCGCAAGCCCATTTTCAGATCCGCCGCCCCTCCCCGGCAGAGAGCCCCGGAAAAAAGAGATGACACTGTCCGGGCGCCGCAGCCGACAGGGGGGCACAGATCCGCGGAGAGAGCAAGCAGGCTGAAGATCGGGTAAAAGAACAGAGAGCAGCCCAAAGGCTGCCCTCTGCCGGATCAACGGACTATCGGTCCTAGTTGTCTTGTCTCGGGTCGGCGGGGGTGTTTCCGGTCATGGACAGACCGAAGTAGATCATCCCTAACAGGGAACCCACCAGTGCGGCAGAGACAAGAACCATACTGCCCCAATCGATCGTTGGTACCATGGTACGCCTCCTTCTCAGCAGGGAGCAACGTCACTTCGTCAGGAGGCTCCGATAAAAAAACCCTGCGCCACGTGTGTGGCCGCAGGGTTCAGACTGAAAGTCTCTTCGGCGGCCGCCCAACCATGCCCATCGGGTGTAGGTTGACGGCTTTGCGCCCCACCCTTTCGTAGTGGGTAGCCCTTTCGGTGACCTTCTGACCTATTGTTCTGCTTGCAAAGATACTACCAGAGCGCAGGCCCCAATAGCTATCGAAATATTCGAATTACTCGCATTTGGTTCGGCTGCGATTGAGAACAAGGATAAGAGCGAGCAGGAGAGCATCATTCAGGACGTTTCCTGAATTTTGATGAACTCGCGCGCCTGCTTGAGGTCGTTGTAGGAGCAGAGCCCCTTCTCGATCAGCAGATGCTCGAGCGCCGCGATCCTCCCCGCCAGCTCCGGCAGGAGAATCTCCTGCACTTCCGCGAGCTCGGCGAGTCGGGATGATGAGGGCTTCGGCTTCGTGGTTTTGCTCCTGCTCAATTTTCTGTGGACCTGCTTTTTCTTCGTCATGATCGTCCCTCATAATGTTTTCTGATCACATACATCTTGAATGTGCATGCAGATTTATTTTTCCCAGAAACGAGATGCCGATGATATTACAAGATTAAGGAAACTATCGACTAACACACCTAAAATAAAACCGAGGAAAAATGAGAAATAAAAGAAAGTTACACCACTTAGTCGATCAAACAAAATGCTAACAAGAGTAACCAGCGCAGCAATCGCTATAAGCAGAGGAAGGTAAAAAGTGAGATAACTGACAAATACTGGCTTAGGATTGTATCGAATTCTGAACACTAAGACCGCAAACCCAAGAACAGCAGATGATAGGGACCAAATAAATCGGAATAAATGTGACGGAATCATTTCCGGACCCATGTTGAACATAAAACAATAATTTTTCAGAACGATGCCGATCCCAACCAATCCAAGAAGGAGGAATATTACAGAGAATAATACCCTTACTTTGTTGATTACTTTGTCAGTCATCTTACATTTTCTTGTTCAATACCAAGACCGATCGGAACCGGTGAGAAGCGCCCTTTCAGAAACCGTCCGCATCAAATCGGAGAATTGTCCGGTCTCCGATTCGATGCCCACCTTCTTTTCTTTTTACCTCTCCCACCCCACAGGAGCGGGCCGAGATGGCCGGGACTGGTGAAGAAGCCGTTTCCCGTATCAAATCAAAGAGCATTCGGTCTTCGATTCGATTCCTCTTATCTTTTACCCCTTTCCCATACGAGGAGCTGGCCGATACCGGTGAGGAGTGCCGTCTTATATTCCACCACCTCGAATCGAAGATTTTTCAGACTTCGATTCGACACCTTTTTTTCTTTTCCCCCCCTCCACCATCGAGGGGCAGGCTGGAGCTGGCAAGGAGTGCCCTCTCGGAAGCCGCCGCTTCGATGGATATGGTCTCCGCGGCGGCTGAGAGCGGAGGGCCGCTTCGGGCCGTAACCCGAAGCGAGCCCGTGCCGACGAGACAGCTCCAGCTTGCCTTAACCAACCATCCCACACCATCGCCGAACCCGGGCTGGTCGCGATCAGCCCCTACAGGCGTTATCCCACGGCTTCCTTCAACGCCTGCACCAGCTCCATCACCCTGGCCGATCCTGACGGGCTGCCGGCCTGCTCCTCAATCACCTTGACCACCGCGCTCCCCACCACGATCCCGTCGGCAATCCCGCCGATCCTCCGCGCCTGCTCCGGCGTGGAAATGCCGAAGCCCACGACGACCGGCTTCTGCGTATATTGCTTGATCATGGCGACGTGGCTGCGCACGTCGGTCAAGTCGCCGAGGTTCGATCCCGTAATCCCCGTCATCGAGACGTAATAGACGAAGCCGTGGGACATGGCGGCGATTTTTTTCAGACGCGTCGGTGGACTGGTCGGCGCCGCCAGGAGTATGAGAGCGAGCCCGTGCTTCCTGCACTGGTTGTGCAGCGGCCCCGCCTCCTCCATCGGCAAATCGGGTACGATCACGCCGTCCACCCCCGCCTTGACCGACTCCTCTACAAACCGCCGCTCGCCGAATTTGCAGACGGGATTTTCATAAGTCATCAGGATCAGCGGGACATCGGTGCGTTCGCGCAAGCGCGCAACCATGGCCAGGATGTCCCTCAGCGAGATCTTCTGTTTGAGCGCCCGCTCATCCGCCCGCTGGATCACCGGCCCGTCAGCGATGGGATCGGAAAACGGCACGCCCAGCTCGATCAGATCGGCGCCGGCGCTCTCCAACTCCAGCACCAGCCGCTCGCTCGTCTCGAGATTGGGATCGCCCGCCATAATATAGACGACGAGCGCCTTCTCCTTCTCAGCCCTAAGCCGTTCAAATGTTTTTTCAATCCGGTTCATATTGTCCGCACTTGTCTCTGGGCGGATCAACGATCCGCCCCTACATTTCGAAACCCTTTAAATTTTCACCCCTTTGACCTTCGCGACCTGCTGCACATCCTTATCACCCCGGCCGGACAGATTCACGATGATGACCTGGTTCTTTTTGAGCGTGGGCGCCAGCCTCGCCACCTCAGCAATCGCGTGGGCGCTCTCCAGCGCGGGCATGATCCCCTCGGTCCGACTCAGCAGATCGAACGCGGCCAGCGCGGCGTCATCGGTTGATGACGTATAGGCGACGCGCTTGTGATCGTGCAGCCAGCTGTGCTCCGGCCCGACGGCGGGATAATCAAGCCCCGCCGAGATCGAATGGGTCGCACGAATCTGGCCGTCCGCATCCTGCAACAGCCACGTCTTCGTCCCGTGAAGCACGCCGACCGAGCCATCGGCAAAGCGCGCCGCATGCTGGTCGGTTTCGATCCCTCGGCCGCCCGCCTCCACGCCGATCATCTTCACCCGTTTGTCGGCGAGAAACGGCGCAAACAGCCCGATTGAATTGCTGCCGCCGCCGACGCAGGCGACCAGATAATCGGGCAGCCGTTTCTCCAGCTTGAGAATCTGCTGCCGGGCTTCCCGGCCGATGACCGACTGGAAATCGCGGATCATCATGGGAAAGGGATGCGCGCCCAGGACCGAGCCGAGAATGTAGTGGGTGGTGCGGACGTTCGTCGTCCAGTCGCGCATCGCCTCGTTGATGGCATCCTTGAGCGTCCGGCTCCCGTTGTCCACGGGCCGGACGTCGGCGCCCAGCAGCCGCATCCGGAAGACGTTGAGCGACTGCCGCTCCATGTCCTCCGTGCCCATGTAGACGACGCAGTCGAACCCGAAGAGCGCGGCTGCCGTCGCGGTGGCCACGCCGTGCTGCCCCGCGCCCGTTTCGGCAATGACGCGCTGTTTCTTCATCCGGCGCGTGAGCAAGGCCTGGCCGATCGTGTTGTTGATCTTGTGCGCGCCGGTGTGGCAGAGATCCTCCCGCTTCAGATAGATCTTCGCGCCGCCCAGATGGGCCGTCAGCCGTTCGGCAAAGGTGAGCGGCGTGGGGCGGCCGACGAACTCTTTGAAGTAAAACTGCAGCTCGGCCAGGAACTTCCGGTCTTTCTTGGCTGACAGATAGGCCTTTTCAAGCTCGATCAACGCCGGCATGAGCGTCTCCGGCACGAACCGGCCGCCGTAGGGGCCGAAATGGCCGCGCCGGTCAGGCTGCACGACGGCCTTCCGATCCGAACGCCTTGCGGGCTTCTTCAATGAACCGTTTCACCTTCTTCGGATCTTTTTTCCCAAGCGACTGCTCAACCCCGCTGCTCACGTCGACCCCGATCGGCTTGACGGTCCGGATCGCCTTCGCGACGTTCTGCGGCGTCAGGCCGCCGGCGAGAATCACCGGCCCGAACCGCTTGGCCTGTCTGGCCCATGTCCAGTCGAATGTCTCCCCGGTGCCGCCCAGCTGGTCGTGGCGGTAGGTGTCGAGCAGAAAGGCGCGGACGCGGAAGTAGCTCATCGTCTCGATGCTTTTTTTGTCCTTCACGCGGATCGCCTTGATCACACGGCCGGGGAAGCGGTCGCACAGCTCCGGCGGCTCGTCCCCCTGCAACTGCGCGAGACCCAGCCCCCAGTCGTCGAACGCTTCGCGCAGCTCGGCGTCGGTCGGGTTGGCGAAGACGCCAACCGTGGCCACATAGGGAGGCAGTCGGGCGATGATCGACTTGACCGTCTGGGGGGTGATCGCGCGCGGACTCTGGGCGTAGCAGACGAAGCCGACCGCGTCCGCTCCCGCCTCCACGGCGGCCATGGCGTCCTTGAGCGTCGTCAACCCGCAGATCTTGATCCGTCCGTGCCGTGCCATTGTCTTTATCTTTTCCCCCACCCCACCTGACGATTCAGAGCGGTGCCGGTGAGCCGCGCCCTCTCGGAAGCCGCCGCCTCAATGGCTCCGGTTGATGCGGCGGCTGAGAGCGGAGGGCCGCTGAGGGCCGTAACCCGAAGCGAGCCCGTGCCGGCGAACCGGTACCGCTCTGAGTCGAACACCGCTATGATCCCATCAACTCCTTCACCTTCGATCCGATATCCTTCGCCCGCATGAACGTCTCGCCGATCAACACCGCGTGCACGCCCGCGTCGGCCAACCGCCTGACATCGTTCTTCCCGGCAATCCCACTTTCGCTCACGATCACCGCGTGTGCGGGAATATGTTTCAGCACCCGGAATGTCGTCTCCAGATCAACAATAAAGGTCGACAGATCCCGGTTGTTGATGCCGATGATCGGGGCCCATTCGACCACCGCCTCCAACTCGCGCTCGTTGTGAATCTCCACCAGGACGGCCAGCCCCAGACCGGCCGCCAGATCAAACAAATCCTTGATCTGCTTCGGCTCCAGCACGGCGGCGATCAGCAGCGCGGCGTCCGCGCCCAGCGCCCGCGCTTCATAGAGCTGGAGCTCATCCAGCACGAAATCTTTTTGCAGCAGCGGCAATCCCACCGCCCGACGCACCTGCGCAAGGTACTCGAGCGAACCCTGAAAATAGGGCTGATCGGTCAGAATCGACAGCGCCCGCGCGCCGGCGTCTTCATAGGTTTTGGCGATTGCGACCGGATCGAAATCGGGCCGGAGCAGCCCCGCCGAGGGGGAAGCCTTCTTGATCTCGGCGATCAGCCTGATCGGCGGGCCCGTGATGGCATCGCGAAACGGCCGGGCCGGCTCGGCGTCCCGCAATGACGCCTTGAGCTCGGCGAGCCGCCGTGAGCCGCGCCGGGCCCGCACCTCCTCCCGCTTGGCGCGGAGAATCTCGGCCAGGAGCGTCATCGGGCCGGCGCCTCCGCCGCCCGCCGGCTGCACCGCGTGAGCGCGCTGAGCTTGTCCCACGCCGCGCCGCTGTCAATGACAGTGCCGGCCAGCTTCACCGCCTCCGGCAGCGTTTTGGCCTTGCCGCAGGCGACCAATGCGGGCGCGGCGTTCAAGAGCACGATGTCCCGCTTCGGCCCCTTCTCACCCCTGAGAATCGCCGTGGTGATCTTCGCGTTCTCCTCAGGCGAGCCGCCCTTCAGCTCTTCGATTCTCGCCTTGTTCAGGCCGACGTCCTCCGGACCGATGTGATAACACTGGATCCGGCCGTCCTTGCCTTCGCAGATCTTGGTCCGGCCGGTGACGGTGATCTCGTCCAGGCCGTCCTCGCCGTGCACGACGTAGCAGTGGCGGCTGCCCAGCTTCATCAGCACCTGGCCGATCAAATCGGTCAGCTCCGGCGCGTAGACGCCCATCACCTGGATGGCGGCGTCGGCGGGGTTGGTCAACGGCCCCATCAGGTTGAACAGGGTGCGGACGCCGATCTCACGGCGCGGTCCCATGGCGTGCTGCATGGCGGCGTGAAAGAGCGGCGCGAAGAGAAACCCCACCCCCACCTCGTTCAGACACTCCTCGACCTGCGCCGGCTTCAGCTCGATCGTCACGCCCAGCGCTTTCAGCACGTCGGCGCTGCCGCTGCTCGAGGAAACCGAGCGGTTGCCGTGCTTGGCGACGGTGATCCCCGCGCCGGCGACGACGAAGGCGGCGGTCGTCGAGACGTTGAACGTGTGGCGCCGGTCTCCGCCGGTGCCGCAGGTGTCGACGACCAGCGGGTCGGCCGCGCGGACGCGAACCGCCTTGCGCCGCATCGCCCGGGCCGAACCGGTGATCTCGTCGACCGTCTCCCCCTTCATCCGCAGCGCGGTCAGGTAGGCGCCGATCTGCGCGGGGGTCGCCTCCCCCTGCATGATCTCGGTCATCGCCCGCTCCGCCTCCGCATCGGTCAGCGACTGGCCGTCGACCACCTTCTGGATCGCCTCTTTGATGAACGTAGTGGTCATGTCAGCGAATGATCAACACCGGGCGGCGCGTCTTCAGGCGGGGACCGTCAAGGCGAGAAAGTTGGCCAGCAACTGTTTCCCCGCGCTCGTGAGAATCGATTCGGGATGGAACTGGACGCCTTCCACGACAAATTCGTGGTGGCGCAGCCCCATGATCTCCCCCTCGCGCGTCTCGGCGGAAATTTCCAAGCAGGCGGGCAGCGTCTCCCGTTTGACGATGAGCGAATGGTACCGCGTCGCTTCGAAGGGGTTGGGCAGGCCGGCAAAGATCGTCTTGCCGTCATGGTGGATCATGGAGGTTTTGCCGTGCATGAGCCGGGCCGCCCGGACGACGTCGCCGCCGAAGGCCGCGCCGATCGACTGGTGGCCCAAACAGACGCCCAGGATGGGAACCGAGCCGGCCAGCGCCTGAATCAGCGGGATCGAAATGCCCGCTTCCTTCGGCGTGCAGGGGCCGGGGGAGATGACGATTCGATCGGGCTTCAGGCGGCGGATTTCATCAACCGTTATCTTGTCGTTGCGATAGACCCGAATCTCCTCCCCCAGCTCGCCGAGATACTGGACAAGGTTGTACGTGAAGGAATCGTAATTGTCGATCATTAGTAACATCGCATCCTCTTCGACCGCACTTCAGTTCACTCAATCGTCATGCGCCATTCGTATTGCATCCGATATGCTTTGCGGGCGAAGCAGCGCATCGCCCCTACATTTGAAATCCGCGGGTCGCCGTCACCGTGCGCTGTCAGAAGCCCTGCTCGGCCCGCTCCATCGCCGCCATCATGCCCTGGGCCTTGTGCACCGTTTCCCAAAATTCCTTGGCCGGATCGGAATCGGCCACGATGCCGGCGCCGGCCTGGACGTAGGCCTTCTTCCCGTCAAACAGAATCGTCCGGATGTTGATTGCCGCGTCCAGATTGCCGGTGAAGCTCAGGTAGCCGACGGCGCCAGCGTAGAGGCCGCGCCGGGTCGGTTCCAACTCTTCGATGATCTCCATCGCGCGGATTTTCGGCGCGCCGCTGACGGTGCCGGCGGGAAAACAGGCCCGCAGGACGTCGGCTCCCGAACGGCCGGCGGCCAGCCGACCGGTCACGTTGGAGACGAGGTGCATCACGTGCGAATAGCGTTCGACGGCCATCAATTCGTTGACCACGACGCTGCCCGGTTCGCTGACGCGGCCGACGTCGTTGCGGCCGAGGTCGACCAGCATCAGGTGCTCGGCCCGCTCCTTTTCGTCGGCCCTCAACTCCGCTTCCAGCTTCTGATCCTCCGCGGGCGTCCTGCCGCGCGGACGCGTCCCGGCGATCGGTCGCGTCTCGATCACCCCCTCTTCGCAGCGCACCAGCGCCTCCGGAGAAGAGCCGACGACCTTCAGGTCGCCGAACGACAGATAGTAGAGATAGGGCGACGGATTGATTGTCCGCAGGGCCCGGTAGACCGAGAACGGGGCGCTCCTGGCCGGACGCTCAAACCGCTGCGACAGCACGACCTGCATGATGTCGCCTGCGGTGATGTAGTCCTTGGCCTGGAGGACCATCCGTTCGAACGTCGGTTGGTCGACGGTCGACACGGTCCGCGCGCCCCGCGAGCCCTTCACCGGTTTCGCCGCAGCCCATGACGGCAGCCTGTACGGCCGCCGCAGTTTGGCCACGGTTTCGCCGATCCGGGCCGCGGCCCGGTCATAAGCGGCGTCGATCGATCGCTGGGTGGGGCCGCCTTGCCCCGGATTCGCGTAGCTGACGACGATCAGTTTCTGCGCGACGTTGTCGAAGATCACCATCGTCGACGCCAGCAGGAAGAGCAGATCGGGATGATTCAAGCCCGGCTTCCGACGGTCGGGAAGCCGTTCGAACTGTCTGACGCTGTCATAACCGAGACATCCGACTGCGCCGCCAAAAAAGCGGGGCAGGCCCGCCTCCGATGGAGCCATCTGCCATGGCGCCAGCAACTGCTCCAGCGCTGCCAGCCCGTCTCGTCCTTCAATCGCGCGGAGCACCTTTCCCCCCTCGACCACTTCCGCCCGGTTGCCGTGGCCGCGCACCAGCCCCATGGCGCCGCAGCCGATAAAAGAATAGCGGGCCCACTTCTCTCCGCCTTCGACGCTCTCCAACAGGTAGCCGTACCGGCCGTCATGCAGTTTGAGAAAGGCGGAGACGGGCGTTTCCAAGTCGGCCATGAGTTCGCATCGGATCGGTATGGGCCGGCCCGCCTTGGCCAGCAGCCGGTAGGCGGATCGGGAGGGAAAAAGGCGATTTGCCGTCGACGACATGACGGTTAGTCCTAACACAGGGTCAGGGGATTGTCAATTTTTTGCGGGCGTGTCAGGCCGGCGTGTCCGGGATGGTTCACCGGCACGGGCTCGCTTGCGATGACGGTTCTCAGCGGGCATTCTATGTGGGGGGCCCGTGCGGTGCAGCGGCTCCTCCGATGCCCCCACGCCCCGGGCTCTCAGCCGACGCGTTGGTCGAAATTATTGAAGCGGCGGCTTCCGAGAGGGCCTGTTCCACCACCCCGGACACACCCGCATAAAATTGGGAGAGGGGAAGGAGTGGTAAAGCTAAGAAATAATTGCGGAACGGCGCGCCGGACTAATACAAATGAGCCAGTTGCTGGCGCATCTCGGCCGCGTGGCGGCGGTCGACTTTGGCCTCGGTCGGATCGTATGGACCGGTTACCCGGTCCATCTCGTCCAGCACTTCCATCTCTTTTTCCCTCATGCCCGCGGCCTCGTAACTCCGGGCCAGTTCGAGATAATGGGCGGTGCTGGACCGATTCAACTGGACCGCCGTCGACAACTCGGCGATCGATTTGACGAGCGAGCCGCCGATGAAGGAGGGGATCAGCCGGTAGACGACGCCCAGGACGTGGTGAGCGCCGCTGTGCTGGGGATTCAAACTCAGCGTAATCTCCATTTCCCGTTCGATGGGGGCGACCAGAAAGAGCGATTGGAGCACGCCGCGCGTCTGGCCGATATTGCCGTAGGCAACCCCCAGCCAAAAGTGGCATTCGGCGCACCGCTCGTTCGCGGCGATCGCCTCCTTCGCCAGCGCCTCCGACTTCTGATAATGGGCCAGCTTTTGATCGGCAGTCTGGGCCTGGTCGCCGACCCATTTTTCCAGGCGGGACAGCCGCCAGAGAATTTCGTCCTTGGCCTCCGGATGGGACTCGCGAAGCAATTCGAGCAGCCGTTCACAGCTGGCAAGATGGTCGTCATCCCCCCGCGTCAGAAAGAGCAGATCCGCCACGAGCAGTTGATCCTTCACCGAAAGAACGTGATTGGAGTCGGCCCGAACGGACGGCGGCGGGACGGTCAACATGAGCAGCCCGACCACACTTGCTATGAAAAGTCCTGTCCACTTCATAAGAGGGTTTACTATACTCCAAAAGACCGGCTGACGCAAGTGGATGGCCGCCGATGGCTGATCGGGGCTGGAGTAAGCCGGATCCGCCCCTTGATCCGTTGACTTCCAACCGGAGTCATACTATGTATATGCCATCATGCGTCGTCCGTCCCGTGGGAGGATGCCCGCGTTCACCTCCCGGTTGATGATCGGAGCAGGTCTCGGGGCGGGCCTTCTCGCCATCGCGGGCTGCGCGGCCCCGCTTCTGACGGAAATTTCCCAAACCCAGGAAGCCATCACTACCGCCCAGGAGGCGAAGGCGGGGCAGTACGCCTCCGATTTGCTGGTCGAGGCCAAGTCCAGTCTGAACGAGGCGATCGTGCTGGGTCCCGGACAACGGCAGGAGGCTAAGGAGTTGCTGCTGCGGGCGCGGCTGCAGGCCGACCTGGCCGCTAAACTGGCCGGAGAACGCGCGATCAGCGAACAACTTCAGGCCACCCGCGAACAACTTGAAGCCGCCGGGCGCGCCGCCGACGCGGCGGAATCGGAAGCCCGGGCGGCCCAGGCGGAATTGAACAAACCGGTAATCACGCCATGAGACTCCGAGGAACGCGTGAGGGAGTCCGGCGTCTTCGTCACCTGACAGCGGTGTCGATCATCTTTATCGGAGTCGGGGCCGGAGCCGGGGGAGGCTGCGCCGTGCCCACCTCTCTGAGCCCGACGCCAGCGCTGCTGGAACAGGCGTCACACGCGGTCCAACGCGCGCAGGCCGACAATGCCGTGCGCTATGCCCCCGATGAATTTCTCAGCGCGAAGCAGGCGCTTCACGAAGCAATGACGGCCCGGTCGGAAGGCGTGTTGTTAACGATCCTCGGCTTCGGGCTGCGCCGGGATCAGACCGCGCGACTCAAAGCCTATCACGCGTGGTATCAGGCGGAGCTGGCCAGCACCACGACCAGGGCCGCCAAGGAACAGGAGATGATCGCCTCGCTCAAGCTGCAGATCATTCAACTCGAGACCGATACGAAGCTGTACCAGGCCGAGACAGAGGCCGCCAGACAGGAACGGGCCAGGCAGATCGCCGAAGCGGCCCAGGCGCTGGCGCTGGCCAAAGCGAAGTCGGAGGCGGAGGCAAAGGACCGGGCGCTGCGCGAAAAGGCCCAGGCCGAGCTGCGCGCAGCCATCGAATCGGTGGAAAAAGAGCGGGCGCTCCAGCAAACTCAGGAACTGGAGCGCGCCAAGCAGGAGCTGGAAGGAAAACTGACTGACGCGATGAAGGAGATCGCCCAGGTCAAGGAGGAGAAGCGGGGGCTGATCATCAGCCTCTCCGACATCCTCTTCGACTCCGGCAAGGCGACGCTGCTGCAGGGCACGCAGCGCCAGCTGGCCCAACTGGGCAAAATCCTTTCCGGCTACTCCGACCGCCGGATCATCGTGGAGGGCCACACCGACAACGTCGGCGGCAACGCCTTCAATCTGCAACTGTCGGAGGCCCGGGCCGAAAGCGTCCGCAACGCGCTGATCGAGCAGGGCGTCTCTCCGAACCTCATCTCAGCCGTGGGGTACGGCCAGTCGAAGCCCGTGGCGTCGAATGACACGCGGCAAGGCCGCGCGCAAAACCGGCGGGTGGAAATCGTTGTGTTGAATCCGCCTTCACCGTCGGCGCCATCCGGCGAAACGGCATCGGCCACCGCCGGGCCGGAGACAACGCCGCCGTCAGCGTCCGCCGTTCCACAGGCATCCCCTTCACCACCGGCGTCGCCCGTTCCGCCCGTTCCCCCCATTCCAATGAAGCCACCTGCGCCGGCCACTCCCGCGGTGCCTCCGACCGTGTCGCCGCCATAGCACACGCCCGCGCAGGCTATTCCGCCGATGCCGCCGGGCCCGATTGAAACATCCGATGCAGCGGCTCGGGCAGCATGATCGGCCGGCCTTCCCGATTGACCCAGACGTGCACCGTTTCTCCGACCGCCAGCCGGCGCCCTTCGGCCGGCAACCGCACCTCATACCGAAATTCCAGCCGGCGACGCTGGGCCAATGGCAGCCAGCACCGCACTGTCACTTCGTCGTCATACCGGGCCGGGGAGAGATAGCGGCAGTGCGCCTCAGCGACAACCAGCAAAAAGCCCTGCGCTTCGAGCCCCCGATAGTCGATGCCGGCCCGCCGGCACCATTCGGTCCGACCGATCTCAAACCAGACCAGGTAGTGGGATGAATAGACGATTCCCTGCCCATCGGTCTCGGCATAACGGACGCGAAAGGTCGTCTCAACCCCGGCTCCGTGTGCTTGCGGCGGTCTCCGTGTCATGACGCGCGGAGCATGGTAGCGGGCGCCAGCTCTGAAGTCAATTGGTATGTGGGGGCCCGTGCGCAAAAAGCAGAGAAAGGTGCTCCGATGCCCCCACACCCCGAGCCCCCTTTGTTCTCCCATTGGCCGCATCGAGCTCCTGGCTTCGCGAATCGTAAAGGTGTATCGCTTTCCGTACCTCTCGCGTCAATCAATCAATGGGGGGTGGCGGGGGGAGATAGCGTCTCCCCCCGCATTCGATGGATGCCTGTGCAGAATGAATCTGGGATTAAGAACTAGGTTGAATCAGTTTAATCCTTACCCCATAATCCCTACCCCCATTCATCCCCACGCCCCAAGTCCCATTCGTTCTACCATTGGCCGCTTCGAGCCCCTGGATTGCTCCAGCCATATACGCGTATCGCTCTTACTTATCTTCTTGACGAGCGGCGTGGGCTCGTGGATGATGATGCCGTGACAGAATCCAATCTTGTTCGCATCCATCTCATCATATCCGGCCGGGTGCAAGGCGTCGGCTTTCGCGCCCATACCCAACGGGAGGCGGAGCGGCTCGGGCTGAACGGCTGGGTGCGTAATCTGCCCGACGGCAGGGTGGAACTGGTGGCGGAAGGAGAGCCAGCGCCGGTCAATCAGCTGGTCGACTGGTGCCGGTCGGGACCGGCCCGCGCCAGGGTCGCCGACGTGCGTGTCGAATGGGAAGCGCCCACCGGCGAATCGGCCTTCTCCATTCACTACGGCTGATCGGAATACGACCGGTCGCGCGCCTCCCCATTACTCGTGCCTCTTCGCTCTCACCGCGCCGGACTGATCCTCATGCTGCTGGCCGCCGTGTGCATCGGCCTGCAGGCCTTTTTCGTCAAGCTCGCGTCAGCCTACACCGGACCGGCCGAGATTGCCCTGCTCCGTTTCGCGGCCAGCTATGTGATCGTGCAGATGGCGACATCCGCCGGCTGGATCACAATCAGGCTGGTCAACTGGAAAGGAGTCGCGGGGCGCTCGCTGTTCGGTGGGGTCGGCAATCTGCTCTATTTTTATGCCATCACCAGGACCGAGTTGAGCCATGCCATCGTCCTGCTCTACACCTATCCGATCTTTGCGAGCCTCTACGACCACTGGTGGCGGGCTTGGAGCGGCGGATCGAGGGGGGCGGCGCTGACCCTGCCGGCGGCGGCGGCCTTGCTGGCGTCGTTTGCAGGGATCGGTTTGATTGTCGACCCAACCTTGGACGCCTTGCACGCCGGCGACCTGCTGGCGCTGCTCTCCGGCATGCTCGTGGGCGGCGCGATCGTCTCGCTCAGGGAATCAAGGAAAACGGACAGTTCCTGGACGATTTTTCATTATTTCAACATCACGGGCATATTGCTCAGTCTGCCGCTGGTGCTGGGTCACTGGACCATGCCCCCCTGGGCGAGCCTCCCCGTGCTCCTCGGCGTGCTGGTCTTCTCCCTGCTCGGCCAGATGGGCATGACCTTCGCCTACCGGCATATCTCCACGGTCGAGGGGGGCGTGTTGTCCACCGCCGGCGCAGCGGTGGGCGCGGTGACAGGCATCCTGTTTTTCCATGAGGCGGTGACGGCCGGCTTTCTGCTGGGGAGCGCGCTGATCATCCTCAGCGGTCTCTATCTGACCAAGCCTGCCGCATCATTATAATAGCCCCCTCTTTGAGGGCCCTGATAGATCAGGGCCTCGGACCGGTTCAAAGACGTGGTTGACAACCTTTCCCAACCTGTTACAGTGAATAAGTTGTGGATCGGCACGTCACTGTCGCGCAGGCTTCCCCGGATGCGGTCGCAGTCTATCGCAGGGCCAATGGTTTGGCCGCCCTTGTGCAGCGAGGGGAATTTGAGCTGACAATACAAGGCTTTAACGAGATGTCGATCGTCGAAATTCACAAGGGGATGTCCGCCGAGCTGGGCCGTTGGCTAGAAACTGAAGGACTCCTGGCCTCGTTGAGCGAGCATGAGCGCGGGATCATGACCATTCCGCTGGGCCGCTGGCGGCATGATCTGATCGAGGCGGTCAATTGGCTGTCAGAGACCGTGGGCGTCTTCGCGTGGGCGGTTTCGCTGCTCAAATCACTGCCGCCGTACGACAGCCGGTTCAGCCACGAAGAACTGATGGTGCGCCTGCGAATCGGCAAACCGCTGAAAATTCCGGAGACGCTCCGGTTGCGGCCGACGGAGGAATTGCAAGCCGCCCGCCAGACGGCCCTTCAGTGGGAACATCGCTCTCAAGCGGCCCGGCACCACCGGGACGCTGCGCCGAACGATCCGGCGGGAGGTCAGTCAGCCGTCGCTCAGCAGGCGGCCAACGTGCGGAAGAACGGTCGCCTGCCCGAACCAATCGACCTCGATTTCTCCGCCTTCGGCCGGCCCTGCGCATCACTGTCTCGCGAGCAGATCGACCAGTTGATCGCCATCTCCGAAAAACGTGCCGCCGCTTTGAGCTGGCTCTGCGGCCGGTAGCCGTCCCGACCGACGCTTGACAGCCGTCATCCGGTTCATTAGGCTGTGGGCTCATGCTGATGTCGCCTTTCCGTCGAGGAGCCGCACGCCGTCCGGCGCCTTGGGGACTCCTGATCGGTCTTACGCTGCTGTCCCGCCTCACGCACGCCGCCGCCGACAGCGATGAAGCCGTCAACATCCGGGTCTGCACGGCGGCCCACCACAGCGTGGTGAACATCACCAATATCGTTGTTGATTACGACCTGATTATCACGCCCTATTCCGGGCCGGCATCCGCGGGGGCACCGTGACGGTGATCGCCGGCAACACCCGGCTGCTCATCGGCGGGGACGCCATTGTGGCGGCGGACGGTCAGCCGATCGCGTTCAGAGACGATCTGAACCGCTTTCTCCGGACCAAGCGGCCGGGCGAATCGGTCGACCTGATGGTCGTGCACGAGGGCGCGCGGCGTCACGTGCGCGTGACGCCGGGGGAGCGGCCACGCCGCTGACCGCCATGTCCGACCGCTATACCGACGAGCAGACCATGGCCCTGCGCCGGCAATTGTTCCGGCGGATCGCCGAACTGCAAGCGCTCAACACCGACTGCCAGAATTACGCCCTGGACCAGGTGATCACCGAACGGATGGACACCTATTTCCGGCTGGAGGAACGGTTGGATGAAATCAACTCGCTCTGCCTCCGGATTGCGCAGGAGCTTGAGGAGGCGGCCAGCCTGGCCGCGCTACGGCAGCTGGACGGCCGGCTCAATTTCATCGAGGATTGTTTCGATGAGCTGGAGAGCGAGATCCGCGACCGGCCTCAACGGCGACGGCGGCGACGGTTCAATGTCGCCGATTTCTTCCGCCAATGGGCCGCCGGAGGCGGGCAGCAGGGAGACTTGGCAGGTCTCGGAGAAATCGGCTCGGCCTCGGAGGCGTACCGTGAGCTGGGGGTCACGGCGGAGAGCGACGCACGCGCGATCATGGCGGCGTTCCGGCGCCTCGTCAAGGAGCTCCATCCGGATGCGCGCGGCGGAGACCGGAGCACGGAACCCCGCCTGCGACGGATTGTCGCAGCGTACGAATTTCTCAAGCGCCTGTCGGGTCCGCGATGAGGC
>DATJYI010000218.1:0-3184 GCA_035499635.1 Nitrospiria bacterium
ATGGTGTTGACCGCACTCAAGTCCTCGTCCGTCAGCAACTGAAAATACCGCTGCATCAGCGCGTCGGGAACATTCATCACCTTGCCGAAAATCTCCTCCGGCGGTTCCTCGATCCCGATCGCGTTGCCGAAGCTCTTGCTCATTTTCCGGACGCCGTCGGTGCCCTCCAGCAACGGCATGGTGATGACGATCTGCGGCGGCCGGCCGGCCTGTTTTTGCAGGTCCCGCCCGACGAGCAGATTGAACTTTTGGTCCGTGCCGCCCAGTTCAATATCCGCGCGCAGCACCACTGAATCGTAGCCCTGAATCAGCGGATACATGAATTCGTGCAGGCCGATCGGCCGATGCGCGTCGAATCGCGTCCGGAAGTCCTCCCGCTCCAGCATGCGGGCGACATTATATTGGGCGGCCAGCTGGATGAACTGTTCGGCCGACATCGGCCGCATCCAGGTGCTGTTAAACGCAATCGTCGTGCGGGCCGGATCCAGAAAATGGCGGATCTGCTGCTGGTAGGTCTTCGCATTGTCCTTCACCTGCTCGGCCGTGAGCGGCTTTCGGGTCTCGCTCATGCCGCTCGGATCGCCGATCATGCCGGTGAAATCGCCGATCAGGAAGGTGACGGCGTGACCCAGCTCCTGAAACTGGTGGAGCTTCTGGAGGAGCACGGCGTGTCCCAGATGCAGATGGGGCGCGGTGGGGTCGAACCCCGCCTTAATCACCAGGGGCTTGCGGTTCGATATGGAGGAGCTCAGGCGTTCGCGGAGCTCCGCTTCGGAGGGGAGAATTTCGGCGACGCCGCGGCGGATGACCGCCAACTGGCGCTCGAGCTCCGTCTCGGACTCGTCGTCACGCCTGTTCTTTGAGGAACTCCTCATATTCTTTAGAATCCATGAGATCGTCCGCCTCAGCCGGGTCGCTCATCTCGATGGTCACGATCCATCCCTTGCCGTAGGGATCCTCATTCATCAGTTCGGGCGCGTCCTTGAGCGCGTCATTGACCTCCACGATCCGCCCGCTGACCGGCGCGATCAACGGGGCGGTCGTCTTGGTTGATTCAATCTCGGTGATGTCCTCTTCGGCGGTCAGATCGACGCCGGTCTCGGGGAGCTCGATATAGACGATGTCGCCCAGCTCCTCCTGCGCGTAGTCGGTGATGCCCACGACCGCCCGCTTGCCTTCGAGTCTGACCCACTGATGTTCGCGGTGATATTTGACGTCATCGGGACTCATGGACGTACCTCGCTCTGTTCGCGCGAAAATCTCCGAAAAGACGGAGAGGTACGATACTAAACCATCGTGGGATTGTCAAGAGATTGGCGTCCGCGACGATCGCCGATGTGGGGCGCAGGAGCGTGGGTCATTGTTGCCGCCCTAGGAGACGGCCGAGGGGAGCTCGACCGCCGCGGGTCCGAAGAAAAAGGCGATCTCCGTTCTGGCCGTTGACGCCGAATCGGAGCCGTGCACGGCGTTTTCTTCGATCGAACGGCCGTACAGTTTGCGCAACGTGCCCGCTGCGGCCTTGGCGGGATCGGTGGCCCCCATCAGGGCGCGGTGACGCTCCACCGCCTGCTCCCCTTCCAATAACAGGGCGACGACAGGGCCGGAGATCATGAAGGTGACGAGGCTGTCAAAAAACGGCCGTGCACGATGCACTGCATAAAACGCTTCGGCATCGGCCCGCGTCAGACGGGTCATTTTCATCTCAACGATGCGGAAGCCCTCCTGCTCGTACCGTTGCACGATGGCTCCGATCACGCGTTGCTGTACGGCATCCGGTTTAATGATTGCCAGCGTTCGTTCACGCCCCATTCAGCCCTCCCGATCGTTTTCGATGATCCAAGCACGCTCCAAAACACGGAAACGTCAAGGCCCGTACGTTATCCGAAATTGGTCTGCAAAGTCAATGGCTTGACAATTGTTTTCCAGTAAGGTACGGTGTGGGTTATGCTGACGCGGACAGGACTCTGCTGGGCAGTGCTTGGTCTGGCCGCCGTTTCTCTGCTGGAGGGATCCACGGCTGTTGCCGGGCCGTCCGATCATCCGGCAACACTTCAGCATGTGCGCATCGGCCGCCATCCGGCCTATACCCGGATTGTCTTTGAACTGGACCGGCCGGCAGCCTACGAATGGCGCCACAAGGAGGGCTCAAACGAGTTCTCATTGACGCTGCTCGACACCGTGCCGGCGAACAATGTGACTTCGACCGTTTCGGTAAGGAATCCACATGTTTCTGCGGTAGCGCTGACACGGTCGACGCCGGCCGCCACGACGGCCGTGATCACGGCCAGGACAGCGCTGAAACCGCATCTGTTCATTCTTGTTCATCCCGATCGCGTGGTGATCGATCTCTTTCCCCCGTCGTCGCCGTCTCACGAGCCGTTCGCGCAACCGCCGGCAACGCCCCCCGCCACAACCCCCTCGACGGCTGTCCCGCCCGCGCTCAACGATCCTCCAGCTCCGGCGCTCTTGACCAACGCCACTCCCTCCCGTACGGTGAGGACAATCGTGATCGATCCCGGACATGGGGGGAAAGATCCCGGCGCCATCGGCCGCGGCGGACTGAAGGAAAAGGACGTGGTGCTGGACATAGGCCGGCGGCTCAAAAAACTGCTCGAGCGTCAGGGGCACACCGTCATCATGACGCGGTCTGACGACACCTTCATTCCGCTCGGCGACCGCACGCAGCTCGCCAACAGCCGCAATGCGGACCTGTTCGTCTCGATTCACGCCAACGCCAATCCAAACCGGCACACCAAGGGGATGCAGGTCTATCTGTTGGGCAAGGCCACCGATGCGGAGGCACGCGACACCGCCTCGCGCGAAAACGGGGAAGATAATTCGCGCGTGAGCGATCTGGACCAGATCTTCAACGACATGGCGCTTGATTTCCGGATCAATCACTCGATCACGCTGGCCTACCAGACCCACGACGCCTTCCTCCGCACGGTCGGGAAACGCTACTCGGTGGCGGATCTCGGCGTGAAGCGGGCGCCCTTTTACGTCCTGATGAATTCGACCATGCCGGGCATTCTGGCCGAAGTCTCGTTCATCAGCAATCCCCAGGAAGAGGCGCGCCTCAAACGGGCCGCCTACCGGCAGAGCATCGCCGAGGCGCTCGCCCGCGGCATTCAACGCTATCTCGCCGAATCTTCGATTGAATCGTAATCCGCTCGATAAAGGGGAC
>DATJYI010000219.1:0-5804 GCA_035499635.1 Nitrospiria bacterium
GACGGTCAAGCCGACATCAGTGGCAAACGCCCCGGTTCCGATCTGACTGCCGGACCCTCTTCCTACGGTAAAGTAATTGTCGATCCCCAAATGCCAGACCTTATAGGGTTGCACGTCGATGGTCGCCGGCGTCCAGAACTCTGTTGACGGCGTGGCGTGGGCGGAACGAATCTCTCCGCCGAGCATGCCGATGACCATGACAAGTAGAACAATCAACTTCAGCCATTTCACGTTGTCTTCCTCCTGTTGAGTGCTATTTTCTTTCCAGACTTACGGGTTGAGGGACTCCTGCCGATTGCGTCGGCAGGACGGCCGGCGCTCCTTATCGCAGGCCGTCCAATGCGAGATTCAACTCCAACACATTCACCCGCGGTTCGCCCAAGAAGCCGAACTGGCGCCCTTCGGTGTGAGCCTCGACAAGGGCGCGGATTTTCGTTTCATCCAGTCCCCTGATTTTCGCGACCCGATGCACCTGATAATCGGCGGCGGCGGGGCTGATATGGGGATCGAGTCCGCTTCCCGATGCCGTGACCAGATCGACCGGCGCCGGCGACGTGTTGTCGGGATCAGCCGCATGGAGTGCGTCCACCCGGTCTTTGACGGCTTTCGACAGCGCGTCGTTGGTCGGCCCCAGGTTCGAGCCGGATGAGGAGGCCCCATTATACGGATATGGCGAAGTTGCCGACAGCCGCCCCCAGAAGTATTTTGGATCATCAAACGGCTGGCCGATCAGTTCAGAACCAACGGCTTGGCCGTTCTGCACGATCAGGGTTCCATTCGCCTGCCGGGGAAAGAGGAGTTGGGCCACACCCGTCACGGCGAGCGGATAGAGCAGGCCCGTGATGATCGTGAGAATAATCAGTGAGAGGATCGCCGCCCGTAGATGTGTCATCATGAGATTGCTCCTTGCGCGTTCATTGTGCCTGTTTTTAATCCCTAACCCGATTTTTCTTCTCTAATCCTTAATCCGGACTTTCTCTTCTAATCCTTAATCCGCCGTTTACCCTTTTATGCCAAATGGAGGGCGACCAGCAGCAGATCAATCAACTTGATTCCGACGAACGGGACGATGATTCCGCCCACGCCGTAGATCCACAAATGACGCTTGAGCAGCGAGGAGGCGCCGATCGGCAGGTACCGGATGCCTCGCAGCGCCAGCGGCACCAGGGCGAGAATGATCAGCGCGTTGAAGATCACCGCCGACAGGACCGCGCTTTGAGGCGTCGCCAATCCCATAATGTTCAGCACGCGCAGGGCCGGGTAGGTGGTGACGAAGGCCGCCGGGATGATGGCGAAATATTTGGCCACGTCGTTGGCGATGCTGAAGGTGGTCAGCGCCCCCCGCGTCATCAGCAGTTGCTTCCCAATGGCCACCACCTCGATCAGCTTGGTCGGATTGGAGTCGAGATCGACGAGGTTGCCGGCCTCCTTGGCCGCCTGCGTGCCGGTGTTCATGGCGACCGCCACGTCGGCCTGCGCCAGCGCCGGCGCATCATTGGTGCCGTCGCCGGTCATCGCCACCAGCCGCCCTCCCGCCTGCAGCTTTCGGATGAGCGCCAGTTTCGCTTCCGGTGTGGCCTGGGCCAGAAAATCATCAACGCCCGATTCGGCCGCCACGGCGGCGGCCGTTAAGGGATTGTCCCCCGTGATCATCACGGTCTTGATGCCCATGAGCCGCAGCTCGGCAAACCGCTCTTTGATGCCTCCTTTGATGATGTCTTTGAGGTAAATGACGCCCAAAACATTGCCGCCCTCCGCCACGACCAGCGGCGTGCCGCCCTGCTTGGAGACCGTTTCAACCGCCGCCCGAACGTCCGGCGGGAATTGTCCGCCCCGTTCCTTGACGAACGCTTCGATCGCCTCGGCTGCGCCTTTTCGGATCTGCCGGCCGTCCAGATTCACCCCGCTCATGCGCGTCTGCGCGGAGAAGGGGATGAAGGTCGCCCCCAATTCGTGAATCTGACGCGCGCGCAGTTCGTAACGTTCTTTGGCCAGGACGACAATGCTTCGGCCTTCAGGCGTTTCATCGGCCAGCGATGACAGTTGCGCCGCGTCCCCCAGCCGGTCGAACGCGACGCCTTGCGCGGGGATGAATTCGGTCGCTTGACGGTTGCCCAGCGTGATCGTGCCGGTTTTATCCAGCAGCAGCACGTCTACGTCGCCCGCGGCCTCCACCGCCCGGCCCGACATGGCGATGACGTTGGCCTGGACCATCCGGTCCATGCCGGCGATCCCGATGGCGGAGAGCAGACCGCCGATCGTCGTCGGAATCAGGCAGACGAGCAGCGCCACCAGCACCGTCACGGTCACCGGCGCGCCCTGCTTGACGGCGGCCACGCTGTAGAGGGAATAGGGCAGCAGCGTGACGGTGGCCAGCAGAAAGATCACGGTCAGGGCGGCCAGCAGAATGTTCAGTGCGATCTCGTTCGGCGTCTTCTGCCGTTTGGCCCCTTCCACCATCGCGATCATCCGGTCCAGGAACATCTCGCCGGGATCGGCCGTCACCCGGATCACCAGCCAGTCCGACAGGACGGTCGTGCCGCCGGTCACGGCGCTGCGGTCCCCGCCGCTTTCGCGAATCACCGGCGCGCTTTCCCCCGTCACTGCGCTTTCGTTCACGGAGGCGACGCCCTCGATCACCTCACCGTCGGCCGGAATCACGTCGCCCGCTTCCGCCAGAACGACGTCGCCCTTTTTGAGCAGACCGCCCGCCACTTTTGTAAAGTCTGATCCGTATTTGGGGCGGGCCAGCTTTTTCGCGAACAGTTCGCGCCGCGATCGCCGCAGGGCGTCGGCCTGCGCCTTGCCGCGCCCCTCCGCCATCGCTTCGGCGAAATTGGCGAAGAGCACGGTGAACCAGAGCCAGAGCGCGATCTGGAGAATGAAGCCGGCCGGCGCTTCCCCATGGCCCATCACCGCCTGCAGGAAGAGGAGCGAGGTCAAAATGCTTCCCACGTAGACGACGAACATCACCGGGTTGCGCACCTGGTGTCTCGGGTTGAGTTTGCGGAATGAGTCGATAATCGCCTGCCGGACGATGGCGGGATCGAACAAGCGATGTTTTTTCGTATGCGGTTGAGCCATGGTTGTACTCCTTGCGATCAGTAAGTTTAGTGACCGACCATCATCAAATGCTCAACGATCGGCCCCAGCGCCAGGGCCGGAATGAAGGTCAGCGCGCCGACGAGGACGACCGTGCCGATCAGCAGGATGATAAAGAGCGGTGTATGGGTGGGCAGCGTGCCCAGACCCGCTGGGACCGCCTTTTTCCTCGCCAGTGAGCCGGCCAGCGCCAGCGTCGGGACGATCCACCAGAAGCGGCCGATTAGCATCACGATCCCGCCGGTGAGATTGTAGAAGGGCGTGTTCGCGCCGAAGCCCGCAAAGGCACTGCCGTTGTTATTGCCCTGGGAGGTATACGCGTACAGAATCTCACTGAATCCGTGGGGGCCCGGATTGAAGACGCCGGCCTTTCCGGCATCGGTCACCGTGGCCAGGGCGGTGAAGCCCAGCACGATCATCGGCATGATCAGGATCAGCAGCGACGCCATCTTCATCTCGTACGCTTCGATCTTCTTGCCGAGGTATTCGGGCGTCCGGCCGACCATCAACCCCGCGACGAAGACGGCGATGATCGCGAAGACCAGCATGCCGTAGAGGCCCGAGCCGACCCCGCCGAAAATGACTTCGCCGAACTGCATTAGGAAGAGGGGCACGAGGCCGCCCAGCGGCGTGAAGGAATCGTGCATCGAATTGACCGACCCGTTGGAGGCGGCGGTGGTGGTCGAGGCCCAGAGAACCGAATTGGCCACGCCGAAGCGGACCTCCTTCCCTTCCATATTGCCGCCCGGCTGTGTGGCGCTCGCCGTTTGATCGACGCCAAGCTTGGCGAGCAGGGGATTGCCGGCCGATTCCGCCCAGTAGGCTGTTGCAATAAAGAGGACCAGCACGATCGTCATGGCTGTCAACACGGCCCATCCCTGCCGCGTGTCGCCGACCATCCTGCCGAAGGTGTAGGTGAGCGCGAAGGGGATTGCGAAGATCGCCAGCAGCTCCAGGAAGTTCGCCAGTGGCGTCGGGTTCTCGTAGGGGTGTGCGGAGTTGGCGTTGAAGAAGCCGCCGCCGTTGGTGCCGAGCTCCTTGATCGACTCTTGCGAAGCGACCGGGCCCATCGGCAGCGTCTGAGTCTGCGTCGTTGCGGCCTCGGTCACCGGGTTGCCGGCGGCGTCCTTGATCGCGTTGCCATCGGCATCGGTCTTCGGGTTCTGGTAGCTGAGCGTCTCGACGGTGGTCGCGTCCTTGTAGCCGTCGAAGTTCTGGATGACCCCCTGGCTGACCAGCAGCAGCGCGAGCACCGCGGCAACCGGCAGCAGCAGATAGAGCGTCGAGCGAGTCAGGTCGACCCAGAAGTTCCCGATCGTCTTGACGGTGTGGCGCGCGAAACCGCGAATGAGCGCGATCGCCACCACGATGCCGGTCGCGGCCGACAGGAAGTTCTGCACGGCGAGCCCGGCCATCTGCACGAGATAGCCCATCGTCGACTCGCCGGAGTAGCCCTGCCAGTTGGTGTTGGTGACGAAGCTGACCGCCGTGTTGAACGACGAGTCGGGGCTGACGGCGGTGAAGTGCTGGGGATTGAGCGGCAGGAAATACTGCACGCGCTGCAGCGCGTAGACGACGACGGCGCCGAGCACGTTGAAGAGCACGAGCGCCACCGCGTATTCGCGCCAGCCCATCTCGGTGCGCGGATCGATTCCGCAGACTCGGTACAGCAGGGCCTCGAACCGGCCGCCGAGGCGCAGCGCCAGAATCGGGCGCCCTTCCATGACGTCAGCGATGTACGTGCCGAGTGGCTTCGCGCACAGCACGACGAGCCCGAGGAACAGCAGCAACAGGAGCTGGAATGCAGCAGTCGTGTTCATCAGAAGCGCTCCGCTTTCAGCAGCGCGAACAGCAGGTAGGCGAACAACAGGACGGCCAGCAGCCCGGTCAGCCAGTACATCGCGTTCATGGCGATTCACCGAGCTGATCGAGCGCCCAGACGAGGCCGTGCGTCACGGCGTAGAGGAGGGCCAGCAGCAACAGGTAGACGGCATCCACGACGGTGCTCTCCTTTTGACGAGCAGCGTCACGATAGTCCCCGGGGCTGTGAAAAGGCTGTGCAAAAACAGCACGGCGGCGACGCCCGCCGTGGCGCATTTCGCAGCCTTGTCTCGGATTGGCGCGGGCTGCGACCCGCAGCAGGCGAGGCTCGGGATCAGGCCTCGGCCGCGATCGTCTGCGGACAGCGGCAGCGCAGCGTCGTGCCGTGGCCCGGGATCGCCGTGATGCGCACGCTGCCGTGCAGCGCCGCGGCGCGCAGGTTCAGCGAATCAAGCCCGAGGCCGCCGCTCCGGTACTCGGGGTCGAAGCCGACGCCGTCGTCGGTGACCGCGAGCTCGATCTCGGCGCCCGTGACCGTGACGGCGACGCCGATCCGGTGCGCGGCGGCGTGCTTGAGCGCGTTCGTGACCGCCTCCTGCGCGATCCGGTACAGGTGCTCGCGCAGCGCGAGCGACAAGCGCACGGCGCTGGTCGCCGACACCGTCACCTCGAGCCGGCCGCGCGACTCGGGCGGCAGCCGGTCCGGCAGGTTGCGCAGCGCCTCGAGGAGATCGCCGCCCGACTCCTGCAGCGGCGAGACGCCCTGCAGCACGTGCTCGGCCGACTGCAGCGCCTGGCGCGCGGCGGTGGCGACGAACTGCGCCGAGTCGACCTCGACGAGGCGGCTGCGGCGCTCGGCGTCGGTCAGCGACGCGGCGCCG
>DATJYI010000220.1:0-7985 GCA_035499635.1 Nitrospiria bacterium
CTTGCCATCTCCGTGAAAATGTGTTAGATAATGCGGTCATGACCCCGCGCACTCAGGAAGTCCTGGCCCGGATGGCTGAGGTGCTGGACGAGCTCAATGCCGCGCTCCAACACGAGTTGTCGGAATTGCAGCGCACCGGCGCCCCCGCGGCGACGGTGACACAGGTCCAGGCCGGCGCCAAGGCGATCCAGGATTGCGGGCAGATGCTGCTGGTCTGGTCCGACTACATCGCCCGAGGCGACATCGGACATGCCCACGAGACCGACTCGATCGACTCGCTTGAATCGAGACCGGATCCGTTTCCGCGATAACGATCCATGCCGCTCATCACACTGACGAAGCCGCCGCGCGTCATGACGAATCGATTCCCGAACGGGGTTGCCGGCTGACGCGCCGGGACGGCGGAGGACGAATGGGAACAGACATCACCCTGGCGCAGGCGCGTGAATGGCTCACCCTGGTCATCGGTCCCGATGAGATCGTGGCCAAGGTTCCGGAGCTGAAGTTTGCGGACGTCACGTCACTGTTGAAACAGAACAAATTTCAGAAGCTCCCGCCGCTGCCCTCGAAGGAGAAGCTGCTCAAGGCCAAGGAGCAGAGCAAGGCGCTGATCTTCCGGGTCGGGCATGACGGCGCCGGCAAGGAGATCACGCTGGCCTCGCTGAAGGAAAGCTTCGGCCCGCTGATCTATTCGACGTGGTACCTCAAGCCGCTCACCCCATTCGCCAAACAGACGGTGGCCGCGGGGTGGGCCCTGGTTGATCTGGATATCCTTCCGGGATCGGCCGACCGCACCTTCGAGGAGCAGGAAGCGTTCGCCAAAGAGCAGGCCGTCGTGCTCAAACAGCCGGCCGCCGACGTCTATGATCTGCTCGTCGCCTACAAAGTTTCGGGGAAGTTTTTCCGCACCGCGCCGCTCAACGCCCGCACCGGCGCCCTCCATAACGGCGAACCGATCAAGGTGAGCGATTTCGACAAGGCGGGCTTGTGCATCTCCACCGGCTGGGGCAAATCGGTCAAACACGCCGAAATCGGCGCTACGACGGAACTGCCCTTACCCTAACCGTTTATACGCCGTACGGGCGCAGCATGCTGCGCCCCTACCGCACAATTCCCCCTACCGAATAATCTGAAACGGATGCCACCCGCCTAGCACGAGCAGCGCCACAAACCCCACCACGTACGAGGCCACCACGTGCCATCCCTCGCGGAGCCACCGGCCGGTGTTCTTCGCCTCGGGAAAGCTGTTTGTCAGCGCCACGCCGGCCGATGAGCCGAACCAGATCATCGATCCGCCGTACCCGACCGTAAAGGCCAGCATCCCCCAATCATAGCCGTTTTGAAACAACGCCAGGGCCGTCAGGGGAATGTTGTCGAACACGGCGCTGACCCATCCCAATGCAAATGTCGTCTGCCAGGAAGGGTGCGGCAGCGTTTCAACCGGCATCAGGCTCGCGCTGGTCACCAGCGCCAGCAGAAAGAGGCTCCCCTTCCAGGCCCGGCCGAGCTCCTCCCAGGGCGTCGAGCGGAATGTGGTTCCCAGGATGATCGCCGCCCAGACGCCGACGGCCGGGAAATCAAACAGCACATTCGCCGCCGCCGCGCCGCCGATGATCAGGAGCACGATGACCAACCGGCCGGCGTCGATCTTCAATCCCTTCGGCGGATTCTTCTCAATCGGCTGCACCCGCTGCTGGGCGCGCCCGGCCACCACGCCGGTCAAGATCAGCGCCGTCACGGAAGCGATGAACCCCTTCGCCACGCAGAGAATCGGGACGCCGGCGATCCACATCATCGTCGTGGTCGTGTCGCCGATCACCGACCCGGCTCCCCCGGCGTTGCTCGCCGCCACGATGGCGGCCAGGTATCCGACGCTGACTCGCTGCCTGTAGAGCCGTTTGGCGATGACGCCGCCGATCATCGCGGCCGCGATGTTGTCCAAAAAGGTGGAGATCGCCGCAATGAACACGAGTAACACAAATCCCCCCACCCAACTGTCGGGCAGCCATTGCGGCAGCCAGTCGGGCACCCGCGAATCCTCGAACTGCCTTGCGAGGATCGCGAACCCCAGCAGCAGCCCCCCCAAATTGATGAGCAGGTGCCATTCGCGGCCGAAATGGGCGGCGAGGTCGATGTGGGCGACGAAGATTTTGTAGGCCAGGATGACGCTCAACCCGACGATGGCCACCTCGAAATTCCGGTGATGGAGGATCGCCACGCCGAGCAGCGTGAACCCGAACAGGAAAAACTCGACGGGAATGCCGGCTAATGTCATTGAAGTCAAGGGGAGATGCTCCTCTCCCCTTGACAATCCCCATCGCCCATACGCAACGTCTGTTCACTGAAGGGAAAACCGGCTAGCGTCATTGAAGTCAATGGGAGTTGCGCTTCGACTCGGCCATGGCCGTTGGCCATGGTGCCGGCTCAGGTTCCGCCTTCACGGGCTTAGCCCGTGAAGCTCCACTCCTCTCCCCCCCCAAATTTCTATGACAATCCCCATCGCCGTACGCAACGCCCATCAGTTGAGAATGACCGGACTCAACGAGGACCGATTGATTGACAAGCTTCGAACCGGTGTGATACGGTGTCCACCCCACGGGGAGGGCGGAATGGCCACGCAGACCAAGGCGGCAATCAAGGAAGGGGAACTGTACAGGGAGCGTGATCCGAAGGTGAAATTCCCGCGGATCATCAAAGTCAGGAAAATCGCCCAGATGGGGTCATTGTCCTACGTCTTCTTTGTCGCGGAGAATCAAGCAGCGAAGGCGATTCACCCAAACGGCGGGTTCATGCCCGTGGACAGTTTTCCGACGCTGTGGGAGCCGTTCAAAGGCTAGCAGGCGCAGGCTGACCGGCTCCATCCCCGTCGTACACCGTTTCAGCCGTTTCGAACATCCTCACGCACCACCCGCGCACCAGGCACCCTCACACTGATCGGCCCCATGCGGCCGGCGCGTCTGAATCGATCCATCCGGAGCGCTGGCGCGCCGGTCAGATATTCTGGTAGAAATGGGCCAGCTTCTCCTTGTCGTCGGACGACATGTCATCGGACTTCTGGCCATTTCCCTTTTGCCCGTTGCCCTTTAAGTTCGCCGCGACCGCCGCATGCGCGGGCGAGACTTTCTTCAGCCCGCCAAGCACTGTTTCGACGATCAATTCGACCGGCATCGACATGCCGCCGAAGACCCTCGGGCCGCCGATAATGAGCGGCACCTCAGCGAGCTCGCCATACAGCGCGGCCTTGACCTCCTTGGCCAGCCAGCCCACGTAGTTGTATTCCGGGACGACGATCAGCTTGGCCTTCGCGCAGGCCGCCGGCAGCTCCCTCGTGGGGAATGGACGGAGCGACCGGATCTTGACCAGACCGGCCCGGACGCCCTGATCGGCCAGCAACCGGACGGCCTCGCGCGACTGCGCCGCGGCCGATCCCGAGGCCACCAGGAGAATCTCGGCATCGGGATCCTGCACCTCGATCAATCCGCCCATATAGTAGTTGATGTACTTCTTGGCCCGTTCCGTGGCCGCCCAGACCTCCTGCTGCCACACGTTGTGAATGTTGTAGGCCATGAAGTTGCTCTTCTGCACCGGCGCGTCGCGGGACAGGCGCGCGGGCGGATTCTCGGCATCGAGCACGGGTACGGCGCCGTGATAGGCCTCGCGGGGCGGCAGCTTGATCTCCTTCGACTGCATCCAGACGTAGCCGCGCGCGTGGGTGACGAAAAAGCCGTCGTACGCGATGCCCACCGGCAGCGTGACGTCGTTCGCCTCGCTGATCAGAAATCCCTTGAGAATGAAATCGAACACGTCCTGCTGGTTTTCGGCGTGAAAGACAACCATGCCGCAGTTCAGCAGATAGGTGATCTCGATATTATCGGGCTGAATCGCCAGCGGCGCGTTGACCACCCGGCAGGTGAAGATCGACACCAGCGGAAGCCGGTGGCCCGGCCACGAGGCGATCGCCTCGATGCCCCGCAACGTGCCCGGCCCCGCGGTCGCGGTGAAACAGCGCACCCCCGCGCGCGACGCGCCGGCCATCGTCGACATGACGCCGTACTCCTCCTCGCCGCGGTAATACTCCTTGACGTAGCCTTCGCCGTAGAGCACGCCGATCAGCTGCATCGTTTCGCTCTGCGGCGTGATGGGATAGGCCACCGAAAAATCGACGTTGGCCCGGCGGACCGCCTCCTTGCCCGCTTCGCTGCCGGTGATAAACTGACGTTCGCGCGGCGCCTCGAAAAAGAAATATTCCGGCGTCACGACCCGCTGCTTCTTCGCCTCGGCGTGCGGATCCTTGCCCGCTTCCACCTTGATGGGGGCGGCCGTGCTGATGACGTCGCCCTGCGGGTTGGTCTTCTGTTCCGTCTCCGTCTCACTCATGGTTGCTACCTCCTTGCCGCGGTCCAGGAACGGGCCGGCGGTCAGATGGCCCCTTCGGGCCGGCCCAGCTCCGGCGGAACCCCGACCGCTTTGGCCATGGCAAAATTTTTGCCGGTGCGGGCCGCTTCCACGATCTTGGCCCATTCCTCCGGGGTGTGCACCACAATCCGTTTGTGGTCGACCGGCCCGAAGCCGCCGGTCGGCGCCACCGTCGGCGCGGGGATCCCCATCTTCTCCCGGACCCGCTTGATCACGCCGGCCAGCTTCCACAGTTTGTCCGCGTCGGAGTCGCGGATGGTCAGCATCGCGTCCTCGTGCCCCTGCTCGGCGCACAGCGCGATCGTGCAGCAGTTCGTGCCGGCCCGGATCATCTTCAACGTCAGGTTGGCATAATGGCAATGGACCCCGACGAAGACGCAGACCCCTTCCTTGTTGTGCCAGATCGTCAGGTTGGGATGATTGGGATTGATCATTTCCTCGGGATCGACCTTGGGATACCGGGGACGGTAATCGGCCATCGGAATGATCATCAGGTCCGGAATTTCCGCGGCGATGCCGATCACGGCCCGCGCCTTTTCCACCGCGTGCTCGTTCCACGCCCAGATGACCAGCGGCCCCGGGTGCAGCGTCGGATTGGGCTGCGTCAGGAGCTGCTTGGCGATCTCCTCCATCACCTGCTCTTCGGGCGCCAGTTCGCCGTAGAGCAGCCCCTCATGCGGGTCGGGCAGCATGACGCCCATGGACGCGGCGGCGGGAATGACGTAGCCTTCAGGACCCGGCATCACCTTGTACGGCTGTTCGTGCTCGTACAGATATTCCTTTTTCAGATACATGCCCGCGGCCCCTTATTTGCCGACCAGTTGTTCGGCCTGCGGAAGATTGATCTTGGCGTCTTTGAGCTGATCGGACGATTCGTACTTCATGTCCAGCGACGTCGTCAGATATTCCTTCGGCAGCTGGTCGATCATCACCATCTTGATGGCGTGGTGACGGGCCAGCGTGTCACAGACCCAGACGCACTGCATGCAGCCCTTGCAGCGGTCGACGGAGACGAACGCGGTGTTGCGGATCTTGTCGTATTGAATCGTGTTCGCTTCCGGACAGTACTGCGTGCACAGCGTGCACTTGGTCTTTCCGCAGATTTCAGGATCGATGTTCGCGACGAGATACATATCCCTCCCCTTGTCACGCGCTGGTGCTGGCGGCCGAGGTGAGTTTTCCCATCACCCAGCCCTTCTCCATCGCGTAATCCCAGCCCGCCTTGACCGTGGCCATGTTCTTGGCCATCAGCTCCTGCTTGTGCTTGAATTTCCGCTCCACGACCGAATCGAGCGCCGCCGTTCCGCCCGACACCACGAAGCCCTTGCCCAGGAACCGCTCCCGGACGGCCTTGTCCAGCGCCTCCAGATTGGTCAGCTGGGTGATGGCCGAGATCGCCCCGACGATCGCCATGTTGGTCGACAGATCGGTGCCGGCCGTCTCGATGGCGATGAGCGTGGCCGGGAAGGTGTAGGTCTTCACCCCGATCCGGTCCAGCTCCTTCTGCTCGTCCGGCGGCAGGGGAATCGGCTCGCGGCTGTTGACCAGGATGATGCCGTTCTCCTTGATGCCGTAGTGGAAGGGATTGGTGTAGGACTTGCCGTGGGTGATCACCTGCGGGTGGAAGACCGTGATGATGTGCGGGAACATGATCTCGCCGATCTCATAGATCGGATCGTCGGAGATCCGCACGTAGCTCTCCACCGGCGCCATCCGCTTCTCGGAGCCGTAGAAGGGCACGATCGTGCTTTCGCCCCCCGCGTTGATCACGGCGGTCGACAGGATGTGGGACGCGGTCACCACGCCCTGGCCGCCGACCCCCGCCATTCGGACATTGTATTTCATGCCGTCGCCTCCCCGCCCGGCCTCAGGCCGTCGTCGGAATCTCCTTCTTCTTGTATTCCGTGTAGCCCCACTTCTCCGCCAGATAGGCCTTGGCCTCGTCGGTGATGAATTCCGTCACCGGGTAGCGTTCCTTCTCGACCTTGTTCGCGTCTTCCATCACCTTGTCGGTCGGGATCGCGTACTCAATGTTGCAGGAGGTGTAGGCCTGGATGTAGGTGGGGCCGATCTCCCGCGCGACCAGCACGGCCTTCTTGATCACGCTTTCCACCTTGCGCGGGTTGTTGGGCACCACCGTGGCCACGTAGGCGCAGCCGGCGGTCTTCGCCAGCTCCGTCATGTTGATCTTGTCGAACTTCTTGCCCAACGGGGCCATCTTCAGGACCGACCCCTTGTTGGTCATGCCGCTTTCCTGGCCGCCGGTATTGCCGTAGACCTCGTTGTCGAGCATGATCGTCGTGAACTTCTCCCGGCGGAACCAGGAGTGCATCATCATCGAAAAACCGATGTCGGCCAGTCCGCCGTCGCCCGCGAGCACCACCACGTCCTTATGCTTGTCGGGAAAGCGCGTCATCAGGCCCCGTTTCAATCCGCTGGCGACCGCGTTGGTGTCGCCGTAGTTGCCGTAGACGAACGGGATCATTGCCTGGGAAATCGCCAGCCGGCCGCAGCCCGCTGTGCCGACAGTGATCGTGTCTTCGGGATTCGGAAACGCGATGATCGCCAGGCGGATGAAGAGGGTCATGGCGCAGCCGGCGCACATGGGGTGCTCTTCGAGCGCCTCCTTGAAGGTGCCCAGTTGGGCGACCGAAACCTTCTTGCCGAACGGACCGTGTTCGACAAAATCGCGGTATTCCTTGGCGATATATTTTTCAAACCCCGGTGATACTTTCACGTAGTCTAGGCTCATTTGAAGGCCTCCAAAAAAGTTAGACTTTCCATACTGTTAGGGCCGATCTGCATGTCGGAGATTACCGGATCGCCCAGCGCAATTCCAAGGTAGGCTTAACTATAGCTGACGCTTTTGCGGTTTGTCAATTGGAAATATCGGCGGAACCTGCGGATTCACCGATTAAATTCAGCGCGCCACATTTAAGCCGTGTGCGCGCCCGTGTCCAGGTCGGCGCCGGCCATGATGGAGGCCCAGTCGGCCTCAAAGCGGCCGGCCCGGATCTCCTCAATGCGGGCCGCCAGGGAAGGCGGGATGTCCAATGACCGGCCCACCGCCCGATGGGCAAAGAGCCCGACCCGATGCGGGGCGATCCCGACATCGCAGACCGTCGCGCAGAGGCCGCACATGATGCAGGTGGTGTACCGTTCGGCGGCGTCTCGAAAATCCCCGGCCGCTGATCGGCGGACCATGGCACGGGCGTCAATCCCCTGCGGGCAGACCCAGTTGCAGGCCATGCAATTGGTGCAGCGGCGGGCCTCGGGATAGAACTTGGCGAGCTGCTCCTTGGCCGGTTGCAAATCCTGGAGCGTGTAGGCGGCGCCGGATTTGACCGGCTGCGGAGAGAAGGTGAACGCCATCCCCTCTTCAACCAATGTCTGGCAGGCCAGGCCGGTCTTGATCGCCGGGTCCTCGCCGATCCGATAGGAGAAGACGCACGCCCCGCAACTGCCGCCGAGACAGCCGATGCCCTTGACCGGCCGCTCCCCTGCGTACCAGAGGGCCTGAACTGCCGTAATCCCCGGCGGCACTTGGCAGAGGCGATCACCGATTTGTA
>DATJYI010000221.1:0-11140 GCA_035499635.1 Nitrospiria bacterium
CCTTTCGCCCCCCCATTGGGTATTGGACACACGTTGTACGATGAATTATTACGATTTATCTGTGGAAGGGAGCGTACATCCGATGGGGGGACCGGGGTGTGGGGGCGGCAGCCCCCATAGTCGATACCGGGAGAAAGCGGCACTCTCCCCCCATCTGAGCAAGCGGCCTCACCCGCGACGCGGATCAATCAGGGGAGACTCTATCTGCCCCCACAACTCCCCATTGGTTGTTGGACTCCAAGGATCGACGCACATGGATGCGTGTGACTCTTCTTCTGCCCTTGCACCACTACCCCTTAATCCGGTCTTTCTTCTCTAATCCGCTTTTTCTTTATTATTCCCGCTTTCCCATGGCCCATGCCCCTTGCCCCATGACCCTGTACTTTCAATCCCGCCGCCCTACGAAGAGATTCAATCTCACTCGGCGTGAGCCGGCGGTACCGTCCGATGGGCAGATCGCCCAGCGTCAGGTCGCCGTAACCAACCCGCCGGAGTTTGATCACGAAGCGGCCGATCGCCTCGAACATCCTCCGCACCTGCCGGTAGCGCCCTTCATGGAGGATCACTTCCAGCCAGGAATTTTTTTCGTGCAGTCGGAGCTTCTTCACGGTGCAGGGCGCCGTGGTCCCGTCGTGGAGTTTCACGCCCCGGCTGAGACGCGCGATCTGATCATCATCAATCACGCCCTTGATCTTGACGTGATACCGTTTTGTCACGCCGGAGCTCGGATGCATGAGTGCGTGCGCGAGCGCCCCGTCGTTCGTCAACAACAGCAATCCCTCCGTGTGATAATCGAGCCGGCCGACGGGATAGAGCCGCCCCTTCACGCTGCGGATGAGGGCCATCACCGTCGGCCGCCCCTCCGGATCGTCCAACGTCGTCAGATACCCATCGGGTTTGTTGAGCATGAGATAGATCGAGGGGCGTTCAAACCGCAGCAGCTTGCCGTTGACCTTGATGTGGTCGCGTTCCGGATCCGCCTTTGCTCCCAGTTCGGTGACGGGCGTACCGTTGACCGTCACGCAGCCGGCGGTGATGAGGGCCTCCGCTTTCCGACGGGACGTAATGCCGGCTTGGGAGATCAGTTTTTGGAGGCGAGCTTGCATGGAGGCAGAAACAGTGAGGAGTAAATAGTCAGGAGTGAGGAGTAAACCCGTTCCCTTGAAACTTTATCCTTTGCTCCTCACCCTTCACTCCTCACTCCTCGCTTTCATTCCCACTCGATCGTGCCCGGCGGCTTGGAGGTGACGTCGTAGACGACCCGGTTGACGCCCTTGACCTCATTGATGATCCGGTTGGCCATCCGGCCGAGCAGCTCCGGCGGCAATACCGCCCAGTCGGCGGTCATGCCGTCCTGACTGGTGACGCCGCGGATCGCGATCACATGTTCATAGGTGCGCTCATCGCCCATGACCCCGACGGTCCTGATCGGCAGCAGAACGGCGAACAACTGCCATAAGTCGTTATAACGGCCAGCCGCCCTCACTTCCTCATCCACGATCGCGTCGGCGGCGCGCACGAGCGCGAGACGGCGCGGCGTGACGACGCCCAGCACGCGAATCGCCAGTCCCGGGCCGGGGAAGGGATGGCGCCAGAGCAGCTCCCGGGGCAGCCCAAGCTCCAACCCAAGTTGCCTGACCTCGTCCTTGAAGAGCTCGCGGAGCGGTTCGATCAATTCGAACCGCATCCGCTTGGGCAGGCCGCCGACATTGTGATGCGTTTTAATCGTGGCGGACGGCCCCTTGAACGACACGCTTTCGATCACGTCCGGGTAGAGCGTCCCCTGCACAAGATGCCGGACGGTCCGGCCCGGAGGCTTCCGTCCGCGCACCGCCGCGAGCTTGGCCGTCGCCTGTTCAAAGGTGCGGATAAAGAGCCGGCCGATCCTTCGCCGCTTTTCCTCGGGGTTGACCACACCATTTAAAGCTCTGAGAAATTGGGATGTTGCATTAATATATCGAATATGAAACTTCATGTGTCTGGAGAAGAATTCCTCGACCCGTTTTCGCTCGTTGGCCCGCAGCAGGCCGTTGTCCACAAAAAAGCAGGTGAGCCGGTCGCCGATCGCCTCATGCACCAGCGCGGCGGCGACGGATGAATCGACGCCGCCGCTAAGCGCGCAGACGGCCCGCCCCTGACCGACTTGTTGACGGATGGCGTCAACCGTCTCCTTGTGAAATGACGCCATCGTCCAGTCGCCCCGGCAGCCGGCGATTCGCTTGACGAAATTGGTCAGGATGACTGTGCCCTTCGGCGTGTGGGCCACTTCCGGGTGGAATTGAAGTGCATAGAGCCGCTTGTTCGGTTCCTCCATCGCCGCGATCGGCGAATTGCCCGTCCGGCCGATGATTCTGAAGCCGGGCGGAAGCCGTTCGATCCGGTCGCCGTGGCTCATCCAGACGGTCACAAAACGAGTGGTCACTCTCTCGGGGAGGCCTTCTTGAAGAGAAGTCTCTTCGAGACCGGCAAAAAGCTCGCTCGGCTGAACAATAAGCTCCGCCTGCCCGTATTCCCGCTGTGTCGATTTGGCGACCTGACCGCCCATCAGGTGGGCCATCAATTGCATACCGTAGCAAATGCCGAGCACCGGTACTCCGAGCGAGAAGAGCGCCGTGTCGACGAGCGGCGCCCTGCGCGCGTAGACGCTGGCCGGTCCCCCTGACAGCACGATCGCCTTGGGCGCGTGCCGCTTGACGACGTCGAGCGGGACCGTGCAGGGGAGGATTTCGCTATAGACCTGCTGTTCGCGAATCCGGCGGGCGATCAGTTGGGTGTATTGCGAACCGAAATCAAGGATGAGGACTTTTTCCACGTCGTGTCACGACCCTACCCTTCCCACTCCCGGCGGTAGTTGGGTGCCTCCTTGGTGATGATCACGTCGTGCACGTGGCTTTCGCGCAACCCGGCCACGCTGACCCTGATGAACCGGGCCTTCCGGCGGAGCTCTTCGATCGTGCGGCAGCCGCAGTAGCCCATGCCCGATCGGAGACCGCCGACCAGTTGGAAGACCACGTCGCTCAACGGCCCCTTGAACGGCACTCTCCCTTCAATCCCTTCCGGCACGAGCTTGGCGGTCGGCACGAATTCCTGCGCATAGCGGTCCTTGCCGCCCCGTTCCATCGCGCCGATCGAACCCATGCCGCGATAGACCTTGTAGCTGCGCCCCTGGAAGAGCACCAGCTCGCCAGGACTCTCCTCGGTGCCAGCGAAGAGGCCGCCGAGCATCACGGCATGGGCGCCGGCGGCAATGGCCTTGGTCAGATCCCCCGAAAACTTCACGCCGCCGTCCGCAATGACCGGCACGTTCGATTTGGCCGCGGCGGACGCCACTTCCGCAATCGCCGTCAATTGGGGCACCCCGGCGCCGGCGACCACGCGCGTGGTGCAGATCGAACCGGGTCCGATCCCGACCTTTAAACCGTCCGCGCCGGCTTTAATCAAATCGCGCGCCGCCTCCCTGGTCGCAATGTTGCCGGCGACGACGTCGACCTCCGGGTGGGCCCGTTTGATCGCCCGCACGGTATCGATGACGGCGGTGGAATGGCCGTGCGCCGTATCAACCGCGAGCAGATCCACGCCCATTTTGATCAGGACCTGCGCCCGTTCCTTGGTGTCATCGGCGACGCCGACCGCCGCCCCCACCCGTAAACGGCCGAAGCGGTCCTTGCAGGCGTTGGGGTGCTTGATCTTCTTTTCGATGTCTTTGATCGTGATCAATCCCTTCAGCTCGCCCTGATCATTGACGACCGGCAGTTTCTCGATCCGGTGCTCGTGCAGGATCTTCGCCGCCTGTTCGAGCGTGGTGCCGACGGGCGTGGTGATCAGATCCTTCTTGGTCATCACGTCGCCGACCCGCAGCGCGAGGTTTTTCTCAAACCGGATGTCGCGGTTCGTCAGGACGCCGACCAGTCTGCCCGCCTTCGTCACCGGAATGCCGGAGATTTTGTAGCGGCCCATCAGCTCCAGCGCCTCGTGCAGCCGCTGCTCGGGCGTAATGGTGATGGGATCGATGATCATGCCGCTTTCCGATTTTTTGACCTTCTCCACCTCGGTCGCCTGCTGTTCGATGGTCAGGGCCCGGTGAATGACGCCGAGGCCCCCTTCGCGCGCCAGCGCCACCGCCAGACGGGCCTCGGTGACCGTGTCCATCGCCGCACTGATGATGGGAATGTTGATGGTCACGTGGCGCGACAGGCGGGTGTCGACCTTCACCTGGCGGGGGTGAACGGACGAATAGGCGGGGATCAATGAGACATCATCGAACGTCAGGCCTTCGGGAACTTTAAGATTCAGCATGCGCGTTCCAGGGTGGCCCTGTTGTATCACACGGGATCATCGAGGTCAAGTTACACGTCCCCGCGGTTAGTTGGAGTCAAACACTAGCTCCCCCTTGACAATCCCGTTTATTGGATGCAGGGGGAGACGCTATCTCCCCCCGAGCCCCCCATTGATTGTTGTAATCGTGAGGTACGATGGACCGATACGCTTGGAGATGCGCGAGGGAGCGTACCTCCGATGGGCCGGGGTGTGGGGGCAGCAGCCCCCATGGATCAATGATCAGGGGGAGCCTGCCTGCCGCAGGCAGGGAACCGGCACCTCCCCCTGATTCCAATGACGGGGATCGGGGGCAGATTAGGATATCTCCCCCCGATCCAATCAACGCGAAGCGGATCAAACAAGTTACCAACTTATCGTTTGAAGTTTGACGCCGATCTTGGATTCAGCCGATCGTTCAAATAATCGCCGAGCACGTTGAACGCCAGAATTGTTCCGGCGATTGCGACGCTGGGCACGATGATCACATGCGGGTAAAATCGCAACGCCGCCCAGCCCTCACTGGCCATGTTGCCCCAGCTGGGCGTCGGCGGCGCGAGGCCGATGCCGACAAAGCTCAACGTCGACTCGGCCAGGATCGCCGAGGGAATCCGAAACGACAGGGTGACCAGCAGCGGGCCCAGCATCAACGGCAGCAGATGGACGCAAATCAACCGCAGATGGCCCGCACCCAATGCACGGGCGGCGTCGAGATATTCGGCCGATTTGAGGCGCAGCACCTCCCCGCGCACCAGCCGCGCCACCGTCACCCAACTGACGAGGCTGAGCGCCGCCACCATGCCGGTCAGGCCGCGGCCGAGCAGGATGGTCAGCAGGATGATCAGCAGCAGGTCTGGCAGCGCGTAGATGACATCGAGCAGCCGCATGAGCAGGTTGTCGGTGCGGCCGCCCAGATAGCCCGCCGCCGTGCCGTAGGCGATGCCCAGCCCCGTGGCGATCAGCGCCGTCGTCACGCCCAGCGTCATCGAGACGCGGGCGCCGTAAATGACGCGGGAGAGCAGGTCGCGTCCCAACCGGTCGGTGCCCAGCCAATGGTGCCAATTCGACGACTGCAGCAGGCGGCTCGTATCCTGCGCGTCGAACGCATAGGGCGCCAGCCACGGCGCGAGGAGCGCGGCCAGCGAGACGGCGCCCAGGATCACGACGCTGAGCAGCACCGTGACGTGAAGTTTCCTGGCTTTCCGGGCGTTCACCGGCCAGGCTCCGTGCCGGCACGGATGCGGGGATCGAGCCATCCGTAGAGCAGATCGACCAGCAGATTCGCCGTCACGATCACGACGGCATAGACGAGCGTGACCCCCATGATCAACGGATAATCGCGGTTGGTGACCGCCGTGATGAAGAAGCGGCCCATCCCGGGGATGGAAAAAAGGTATTCGATGACGAACGATCCGGTCACCAGCATCGCCAGTATCGGGCCGAGTACGGTGACGACCGGCGGCAATCCGGCCTTGAGCAGATAGGCGAGCCAGATGACACGCGGTGGCAGCCCTTTCGCCCGGCCGACGCGGACGTACTCCTGCGCGGCGACCTCGACCAGACTGGCGCGCGTGAGCCGCGCCACGTAGGCGGCCGGACCAAGCGCGAGCGTCAGGGCCGGCAGCACGACATACCGGGGACCCTCCCACAAGGCTGGCGGAAACCAATGGGCTTCATGGGCCAGGATCAAAATCAACAGGACGCCCACGACAAAACTGGGCAGTGAAAAGCCGAGCGTGGCCATCAGCAAGATGCCGCGATCACGCCAGGAGCCCGGCCGTCCTGCCGCCACGATGCCGCCCGCCATGCCCAACAGCAGCGTCAGGGCAAAGGCCGCGCAGCCCAACTGCAGGGAGACCGGAAACGTCTCGCCGATAATCGCGCTGACGTCCCGGTCGGTATATTTGAACGAGGGGCCGAGATCACCGCGCAGCAGCTGGCCCAGATACCGCGTGTACTGCCAGGCGACGGGTTCGTCGAGGTGATATTTGGCCTCAACGTTGGCCCGGATTTCCGGCGGCAGCGGCTTTTCCTTGTCGAACGGCCCTCCGGGGGCCAGGTGCATCAGGATGAACGTCACGGTGGCGACAAGCCAGAGCACGGGAACGCTCCAGACCAATCGATGAATCGCAAGCGACGCGGCCGAACGGGGAAGGCCCTTCACCGCAACGACACTCCCTTGAGCAGGAGCAGCTCCATCGCGTCGAGACGCAGCCCGTGCACGTAGGGTTTGACCAAGTAATTCTGGGTCGCGACGAACAGCGGGATGATCGGCACCGCCCGCTCGGTGAGGATCCGCTGGGCGTCGTCATAGAGATGGAGCCGCCGGACGGGATCCCGCATCGAGGCGGCGCGCGCGATCAACTCGTCATATTGTGGGTCGGCCCAGTGCGTGTAGTTGTTGCCGCTATGCGACGTGAAGAGCGCCATGAAGTCATCGGGATCGGGATAGTCCGCGCCCCACCCGAGCCGGTAGATTGGCGGGGTATGTGTTTGAAGGCGCTTGAGATAGACTTTCCATTCCTGATTGTCGAGCGCAATCGGCACCCCCAAGGTCCGCTTCCACTGGGCCTGCAGATTTTCCGCAATCAGCGTATTGACGGGGTCGGTGTTGTAGGCGGCGGTCACCGGCGGGAAGCCCCGGCCCCCAGGGTAACCGGCCTCGGCCAGCTTCGCGCGGGCGGCTGCAGGATTGTAAGCCAGGCCAATGGCGGGGTTATAGCCGAACATGCCGACCGGAATCCAGGAATTGATCGGCACTTCTCCTCCCCTGAGGATCTTTGGAAATTCCGTTTTGTCGATGGCCTGGGCGAAGGCCTGCCGCACCCGGGGATCGTCAAACGGCGGCGCCGTGACGTTGAACCCGTAATAATACCCCCTCAAGATCGGCACCCGGACAAATTCCGGCGACCCCTGGTAGGACGGGATCGCCTCGGGCGGCAGGCGCGCCAGATCCAAGCCGCCCGTTTCATAGAGCGTCAACGCCGTCGAGGGATCGTTGACGACGTACATCCGCACCTCGTCGATTGCCGGCCTGCCCCAGGCGTACTGTGGATTGGCCCGCAGCACAACCTTGTATTCATGGCGCCATTCCGCCAGCGTGAAGGGACCGTTAGTCACCAGCCGGCCGGGATCGGTCCACCGGTCACCGTATCGTTCGATCAGGTCCCGCCGCTCGGGAAAGGTGACCACGAACGTGGTGATGCTCGGGAAATAGACGATCGGCGTGTTGAGCTGCACGCGCAGCGTCACATCATCGACGGCCGTGACCCCCACCATCGAGGCATCGGTCACCCGTCCGGTGTTGTAGTCATAGGCATTGCGGACATCGTACAGAAAATAGGCGTATTCCGCCCCGGTCTTGGGATTCAACAACCGCTTCCACGCATATTCGAAATCCTGCGCGGTGACCCGCCTGCCGTCCGACCAGTAGACGTCGTTGCGCAAATGAAAGGTGTAGGTTGTGCCGTCCGGAGAGACATCCCACCGGCTGGCGACGGCCGGCACCGGCCTCAACCGTTCGTCGAACGCAGTCAGCCCCTCCATCAGATTCTCGATCACGGTGATCGAGACGTTATCGGTGGCCAGTGACCAGTCGAGCGTGGGCGGTTCGGATGAGAGCGCCAGACGAAGAACGGCGGACGGGGGCGGCGCCGCCGAGACTCCGGACGCGCCGGCCGCCAACAGGCCGAGCACGACCCAACGTCCAAGACAACGCGCCAGTCCACGCATGCGCGGGTAGCATAACAGAGCCTGATGCACGAGGCAATGCGGCCGGGCACAGTTGAGCTTTGCAAAACGGAATGGTACAATTATTTATCTTCGACAAGGAGTTCTCCATGCGACAGCGCATCATATCTGTGAAGGGTTTTCCTCTTGCGGCGTGGTTCATGGCGGCGCTGGTCGTCGCGTCCATGACCACCCCCGCATTCGCCAAGTCAAAAATGGCAATGCCTCCGGCCCTGCTCCAACTGCAGGACGCCTTTATCGCGTTGGCCGATGACGTCAAACCGGCCGTCGTGAACATCTCTCCCCTGACCGAGGAGACCAGCGATACGAAATCGCGCGGGTCGCAGCCTGACCATCAGAATCCCGGCACTCCGCCGGGCACGGGTTCCGGCGTCATCTTCACCGAGACGGGATATATCATGACGAACAATCACGTCGTCGGCGACGCGGACGAGGTGGAAGTCCGGCTGTCGGACAAACGGACCTTCACCGGCAAGGTGGTCGGTCGGGACGGCGATACGGACGTGGCCGTGGTGAAAGTCGACTCCAAGAACAAAGAGCCGTTTCCCTTCGTGCCCATCGGTGATTCCAGCAAGTTGAAAGTGGGGCAATGGGTCATTGCCGTGGGAAACCCCTTCGGCCTGGACCGCACCGTCACCGTGGGCGTCGTCAGCGGCTTGGGTCGTGAAAACGTCAATCTCTCCCGGTACGAGGACTATATTCAAACCGATGCCTCGATCAATCCCGGCAACAGCGGCGGCCCGTTGTTCAACCTGAGCGGGGAAGTCGTCGGCATCAACACGGCCATCCTCAATTTCGCCCAGGGGATCGGGTTTGCCATTCCCTCCAACATGGCGAAGGAAGTGGCCGACCAGCTCATCGCCCACGGCAACGTGGTCCGGGGCTGGCTGGGCATCGGCATCCAGCAGTTGACCCCCGAGTTGTCGGAAGAGTTCAGCGTGAAGGAATCTGACGGGGTGCTGGTCAACGAGGTCTTCAGCGGCGATCCCGCCGACAAGGCCGGTTTGCAGCCCGGCGATATCATCACGAAGGTGGACGGCCGGGAGGTGTCGACCCCGGCGTCCCTGGCGAAATTGATTGCCGAACATCCGCCCGGCCAGAATGTCAAGCTCGACGTGCTGCGGGGCGGCAAGATGCTCAACTACACCATTCAGTTGAGCGAACGGCCGCAGAAACCGACGACGGTCAAGGCTACGCCTCCGGAAACGCCACCCCCCCACACTGAGCCGGTGCTCGGCCTCATGATCGATGAATTGACGCCGGAGCTGGCGGACCAGTACAAGCTGAAGGTCACCTCCGGCATCGTCGTCAGCAAGGTCATCAAGGGCAGTCCGGCGGACAACGCCGGCGTCCGGGAGGGCGATCTGATCCTCGAGGTCGATCGGACAAAGGTCAAAACGGCCAAGGACTTTTTTGAGTCCGTCACCCACCGGTCGGATGAGAACAAACTGCTGCTCCGCATTGGCAGGGAGGATCGGGCCTTCTTTATTGTCATCAAGCCGGGGGAAACCAACCCGGACAGTAATTGAGTTTCACGATCAGAATAAGGATAAAAAAAGCGCCCCTCGGAATTTCGAGGGGCGCTTTTTGTGCAACCTAAACTGTGATCGTCAGGAAGCGCTCGCCAGCACTTTCAGCACCTTGAGCCGATTGGCGTGGCGCAGCTTCTTGAGCGCCTTGGCCTCAATCTGGCGAATGCGCTCGCGGGTGACGGCCAAATGACGCCCCACCTCCTCCAGCGTGTGTTCTTTTTTCATCCCGATGCCGAATCGCATACGGATCACCGTCTCCTCCTTCGGCGTCAACGTCTGCAGCACCCGGCTGATCGCCAATGAGACCTCCTTGCGCTCGACATTGGCGTCAGGCACCGGCGCCGTCGGATCTTCGACGAGTTCCTGCAATTCGCTCTCCTCATCGCCGATCGGCGTCTGCAACGCCACGGGCTCCTGGATCGACTTGAAGACCTCCTCCACCTTGCGAACCGGCATCCGGGCCTCCCGGGCCAGTTCCCGGTGATTCGGCTCCCGTCCCAGACGCTGGAGCAATTCCTGGGAGGCTTTGATCAGACGGTGATACGCTTCCGTCATGTGGACCGGAATCCTGATAGTCCTGGCCTGGTCGGCAATGGCCCGGGTGATCCCCTGTCGGATCCACCAGGTGGCATACGTGCTGAACTTGAACCCTTTTTTGTACTGGAAGCGCTCGACTGCCTTCATCAAGCCGATGTTCCCCTCCTGGATCAAATCCAGCAGCGACAGCCCCCTGCCGACGTACCGTTTGGCGATGCTGACGACGAGCTTCAGGTTGGCGGCGATCAATTCCTCACGGGCCCGCTCCATCATGGCTTCGCCGTCGCGTACTTTCTTCCACACGGACTCGATGTCGTCCACGCGCATGCCCGCCTGACGCTCGATCCGGCGGAACCGGGCGGTCTTCTCGTGCTTGGAAAGGTGGGCTTTCTGAATGCGGTCGATCTGACAGACCAGAATATGCAAGCCCTGTTTGGCTTGTTCCACCGCGCTGCGCGTGGGACGCCGGCGCGTGGAGACCTGCGACGCCAACTCTGCGGCTTCGCCTCCCTCGATGGCGGCCAGCGTCAGAATGCGCCGCTTGTTCATCGGGGGCTGGGTCAACGCCTGTATCACCAAGACCTTGCCTTTGCCGAAAATTTTCGCGAGTTCGACTTCTTCCTGCTTAGTAAGCAAGTCCCGTTTGACCATGGAGCGGAAATAGCTCCAGAGCAGATCCTCAGACGGCTCCTCGGCTGCGGCGGCGACGGGCTCTGGTTCGGCCTCCGGCTCTGCGGCTTCACCGTCAACAGCGGCCGAATCCTCGTCTGATTCCTGCACGACACGCACTCCCTGCTCGCCGAGTTTGGTCAGGACGTCCTCGACCTCTTCGGGGGTGCTCGCATCGGCCGGCATCATGTCGCTTAATTCCTCATAGGTCAGGCTGCCTTTTGCCTGTCCCTTCGCGAGAATATTTTGAAACACTTCGGATTCCATGATCGTCTCCCTTGAAGTAATCTCTCACTATAGCACATTGGCTGCTGATCTGCACCTATATTTATGAATGG
>DATJYI010000222.1:0-2475 GCA_035499635.1 Nitrospiria bacterium
CCGGCAGGGAGGCCGCGTGGGAGGAGATCACACGCGAGCTCGGCCGGTTTCAGACCTCCAGGGGCTTCGTCGGACCGTGTGAGATGGTGATCGGCGTTGGGACAAAATAGGAATACTTCGGGGACGGATTTATTCTCATCAACACGACCAAAGAGAGGGTGGCGATGCTACATGGCTTGCCTGCGGCCCCAGGGTATATTGAAGGATGGGGGGGGGTGAAAATAAATCTGTCCCCGGGAGTTCTTGCCCATTGATGTTTTGTGTATAAGAAAATCCAGCGGTTAACGCTGGCACCGTCTCGGCGCCTTTCGTCATTGCTTAGTTCTGTCAGAATTAGGCTTTTCGACTTAATATGAATTCTAGAGGGATGCATGTAGCATGCATTTCACAGCAAATAATTGTCTCCCGGTTCATAATCGCAGAGCCCCCGTTTTATTCCCGGTGGCCTGTTTGTCGGCCGTCCTGACACTGGTGGCCGCCGGATGCGCAGGTGCTCCGGTCTATCGGACGAATCCGGATTGGCCGCAGCGAAAGGGGTCGATCAAGACCATAGGGCTTTTGCCGCCCATGATCTCGGTCTATGAAGAGCAGTTCAGATACGGGCTGAATCAGGTGGTGTTGCATGACGACTGGACTCGCGAGGCGGCGGACGCGGTCAGGAATGCCTTCATCGAGGAGTCCTCGGCCAGGCACCTGCCGGTCAAGGTTATCGACGGCGATGACCGGGACTGGACCGACCTGCTCGACCTCTACGTCGCGGTGGATCTCAGCATCACTCGGCATGTCTGGGAGGATCACGGGCTCTTCTACCGTGATGCCGGCGTGATCCACACTCCGCCGCTGCCCTATGACAATCTCAAGGACATGGAGCCGTTTCCCGAGAAGGCGCGTACCTTTGACTACTCCCTTGGAGACGCCAGGGAAATGATGGAACGGCAGCAGGTGGACGCGGCCTGGATCATCTCCGGCTTTAACCTGCTGCCGACAGCGGGCGCGCAGGCGCGGGATGTGGCCGATTACTTTTTTTCCACCATCGGCTCGCTCGCCGGATCACCGACCAACCCTTCCGTGATGAGAAAGCTCGAAATCAGGGCGGCGCTCGTGGACCAGAGCGGGCAGATCGTGTTCTATGCGATTCTCGATGATTCGAACGTGCCGGGGGAAGAAGGCGCCAAGGAAGACCTCCGGGATCCGGGATTGGCCCGGCGTTATGTCAGGGCGCTGCTCTCGGCCTACCTGAAGGCGGCGCAATGAATCGCGTCGTCCTCGCCTGTGGCATCGGCATGTTCCTCCTGGCCGCGTCAGGATGCGCCCTCGGCTGGAAGCTCCAGCACGGCCCGCAGACCCTGCCGGAGGTCAATTACATCCAATCGACGGGCACTGAACCGTCAATGAGCTGGTCGCGCCAGGTTGAACTGACGCTGCCAGACGGCTGGCGTTGGGTCATGAGGGGCAATGATTATGTCGCGACCCGAGACGGCGTCTATTTGCAGAACATCACGGTGGAACGGTTCCACGTCGATCAGGTGACGCAGTCCGACGGCCCTTTTCCGCAGGCGGCGATCTCCTCGAAGCAATGGCCCATCCGGACGGTCACCTACCTGAAGAAGCGGCTTGCGCCGGGCCTGGCTCCTCTGGCCGTCGCCGATGTGGTGCTCGCCAGCCGAGCAAACAATGCGGGCGTCACCGGCTTCGAGATCAAAGAAGTCGCGACGCGCGCGATCTCGGGCTATCAGGGGTTCAGGGCGGTCTATGAGTTCAGTCTGGAAGTGATGGGGCGCAAAACGCCATACCGGACGTTCACGTATGGGTTCCTGCTGGATGACTGGTACTATGGCATGAACTATAGTGCCGCCCGGCGATACTATTTCCAAAAAGACGCCGACGCGTTCGATGCCGTCGTGCGGAGCGTCCGGCTGATCGAGCGGTAGTTTCAGCCGCGCGCATCTGGGCCGCGGGCTCGTCATTTCGATTGAGAGCAGCGTCCAGTCCGGTCGTCAGTAGACGAAGGATTTGCTACAATAATACTGAGCTGTGATCATATGGATGAGGTTTGATCGTCACGTAGAGGTGAATCCATGCTAATCGTCATGACCAAAGAAGCAACCACCGAGCAGATCCGGGCGGTGGCGGACAAGATCCGCGAGCTGGGGCTGACGCCGAATACAATTCCCGGCAGCCAGCGCACCGCCATCGGAATCACGGGCAACCAGGGACCGGTGCCGGCCGAGCTCTTCGAAGTGATGCCCGGGGTGGCCCAGGCGATTCCCGTCAGCCAGCCATTCAAGCTGGTCTCGAGGGAAGTGAAGCCCGAACATACTGTCGTGATCGTCAATGGGACGCCGATCGGCGGCGAGGCGCTGGCCGTAATGGCCGGCCCTTGCTCCGTCGAGAGCGAAACACAGCTCCTGGCCTGCGCGCGGATCGCCAAACAGGCCGGCGCGAATTTATTGAGGGGCGGGGCATTCAAGCCCC
>DATJYI010000223.1:0-5830 GCA_035499635.1 Nitrospiria bacterium
CCGCACCTCTGCAGAGAAGCGAATGACGGGGATTCAGGAAACGGCCGGGGATTCGTAGGGAACCAGGTAGGCCCAGAGGGCGGGGTGGTCGTCCTGTTCGATCGGCGTGGCAAATTCCACGCCGGCAATGATGGCGTCGCCAAGTGTGGCGCGCCAGCGAACGGCGCCCTGCAGCGTTTCCTGCAGCGGCTGACCCTGCCGGTTCAGAAACGTCAAGTGGATGGTCGCCGACTGGCCGATCGGCAGCGGCTCCTGACAGTACAATTCCAGTCCACCCCGGCTGACGGTCCCGACAAAGGCAAACAGATCGGTCCCCCCTGACGGCAGGGTGATCTTCGCCACGGACTTGATCGTCACCCGTTGATAGCGCCGTCGCGTCCTGCCCGTCCTGCCCGAGCCGTCATCTGACTCACGCCAAGACTCCGGTGCGTGATCGGCCATTACGTGAGAAACAAGGATTGGAACGCCAGCCGGCCATCCGCCAGTTGTGCCGTCAATTCCTTGAGCACGACCCGCGCCTCCTCCCCGCCCTTTTGAAAGGTGGCGTGAAGGGGTTTTTGCGGATTGAACCGGCCGTCAGCGTGGGAGAGAAACACCGCCGTCTCATATCGGACGTCCGGAGGGGGACAGCCATGGCGGTACCATGTGGCGTACAACCAGCGCCGGAACCACCCCCAGCGCACCTGGGAGACGATAAACAGATAGCCGCGCCAGGGCACCACGGCCACGCGGCCGGTGAGAAATCTGACAGCAGATTGCGTGTCTGTCCGGTTCGGCATGGCCGGATTGTCCATGGAGCGATCACGCCCGTGCGCCGTCATCGTCGCCGACGTTAACAGAGTTTCCCCATGAAGTCAACGGCGACGGGCCGCGCGGCGTGACGTTCGGTGAAGCCATCAGCTTTGAAACGGGCCGCCGGTGCGGCGGGCTGAAGGACTCGGCCGGTTTGCGCGACACACATCGGCGACGCGAAGCCGCTATTCAAACAGACCCAGCTGGGGATTCTCTTCAGGCAACAGAGGAATCGGATAGCGGTCGCTGAAACAGGCCGTGCAGAAGGCGGGATTCTTCTCGTCGATGACGGCACGCATCATGCCGTCCAGGCTGAGGTAGTGAAGGCTGTCGGCGGTGATATAGTCGCAGATGTCCTGAATGGGTCTGGACGCGCCGATCAACTCCTCCCTCGTGGGGGTGTCGATGCCGTAGTAGCACGGGGCGATGATCGGCGGTGAGCTGATCCGCATATGCACCTCCGTCGCGCCGGCCTGCCGGATCATTTTGATGATTTTCCTGCTCGTGGTGCCGCGCACGATCGAATCGTCGATGACGATGACGCGCCGGCCGCCGAGGACTTCCCTCACCACGTTCAGCTTGACCTTGACCCCGAAATGACGGATCGTCTGCTGGGGCTGGATGAAGGTGCGCCCCACATAATGATTGCGCACCAGGCCCGTTTCGTACGGAATCTTCGATTCCGCCGCGTACCCGAGGGCGGCCGGCACCCCGGAATCGGGCACGGCGATGACGACGTCGGCGTCGACCGGCGCCTCTTTCGCCAGTTCACGGCCCAACTGACTGCGGATGCCGTAGACTTCCCGGCCGAAGATCTGGCTGTCCGGCCGCGCAAAATAGACGTGTTCGAAGACGCACGGCGCGTGCGGCACCTGGGGAAAGGGCGTGTGCGAGGAGAGCCCCTTCCCGTTGATCACAATGACCTCGCCGGGCTTCACATCACGGACAAATTCGGCTTCGATCAGGTCGAAGGCGCAGCTCTCCGATGCCACCACCCAGGCGACGCCGTTCGGGTGGCTCGATTTCAGGCGTCCCAGCGACAACGGCCTGAGCCCATAGGGATCCCTGACGGCCAGCAGGCAGTCCTCGGTCAGCATCAACAGCGAATAGGCGCCTCGGATCCGCTGCAATCCGTCGATGACGCGCTCCAGGAGCGTCCGTCCTTGCGAGTGCGCGATCAGATGGACGATCACCTCGGTGTCCGTGGTCGACTGGAAAATGGCCCCGTACGCCTCCAATTCGGCGCGAAGCAGGGCGGCATTGATCAGATTGCCGTTGTGGGCCAGCACCAGCGTGCCAAGCGCGTAATCGGCGACCAACGGCTGGACGTTTTTCAGGCCGCTGCCGCCGGCCGTTGAGTAACGGTTGTGACCGACAGCCGACTGGCCGATCAACCGACGCAGCCGTTCCTCCGTGAATAGTTCATTGACGAGACCGATGCCCTTTTCGACGTGGAATTGGGCTCCGTCGTAGGAGACGATTCCGCTCCCCTCCTGGCCGCGATGCTGCAGCGCGTACAATCCCAGATAGGTCAGGTTGGCGGCTTCCGGGTGGCCGAAGACGCCGAAGACTCCGCACTCCTCACGGAGTTTGTCCGAACGGATCAGCGGCATATCGCTTCTCCCATCTGCTGCGGCAATCCGTCTCTCCACATCCGATGAAGCGCAACCAGATCAATATCGATCGCGGGCCGCCCGGCTGTTCCCGCCTGGGCGCTGGGGGTGGACGGCGCGGTGTGCGACGACAGTGCGATCGTCAGGCGTTCCCCGCCAACCCGGCCGATGACGGCCCAGGGCGCGGCATGAGAATCTAATATATTACGGGCAGATTCCATTTTATCATATTGAATTGTGATGATTATTCTGGACTGCAATTCGCCGAACAGCACCCCGTCGGCTCTGAGGTGGTCAGGAACCTGGATGGACACCGTGGCGCCCAGTCCACCGGAGCGAAACGGGGTGATTGTCCCGATCGCCGATTCGGCCAGCGCGACGGCGAGGCCGCCTTCAGAGCAATCGTGGGCGGAGCGCACCAGTCCGGCGGCCATCAAGGCGCGGCAGGCCTGCTGCACGGCCAGCTCCTGGTCAAAATCAAACTCGGGGAGCAATCCCCGCTCCTGGTGATGGATGAGCCGGAGGTATTCGCTCCCCCCCAGCGCGTCACCCACCGGGCCCAACAGCAGCAGCAGATCGCCGGCGGTGTGAAACCACGGCGTCACAACCTGGTTCAGATGACCGAGCAGGCCGAGGGTGCCGACCACCGGCGAGGGATAAATCGGATGGCCGTTGGTTTCATTGTAGAGGCTGACGTTGCCGCTGACGACCGGCAGGCCGAGCCGGCGGCAGGCGTCCGCCATCCCTTCCACACAGGCGGCGAACTGCCACATGGTTTCCGGCTGCTCGGGACTGCCGAAATTCAAGCAGTCGGTCACGGCCAGCGGCGCGGCCCCGACGCAGGTGACGTTGCGCGCGCCCTCCAGGACGGCGATGGCGCCCCCCAGATAGGGATTCAGCAGGCAGTAGCGGCTGTTCCCATCGACGGAAAGCGCAATCGCCTTGTCGGCGTGTCCGATGCCGACGACGGCGGCGTCGGCCCCCGGCGTGACCACCGTGGCCGCGCCCACCATGTGATCGTATTGCTCGTAGATCCAGGCTTTGCTCGCCAGCGCGGGACTCTGCAGCATCGACGCCAACACCTTGGTCAGGTCGCTGGGGACGGGCAAGACCTCCAACGGCAGCGATTGCAACAACTGGACGTAGGCGGGCGTTTTCATTGGGCGATCGTAGGCGGGCGCCTCCTCGGTCAGCGCCCGGACCGGCAGGGAGGCCACCGGCGTCCGGTGCCAGAAGAGCTCCCAGCGCCCCGTGGACGTCACTTCGCCGATGACCGCCGTTTCCACGTCCCACTTGCGGCAGACCGCCTCGACCTCCGGCAGCTGGGCCGGCTCGACGACGGCCAACATGCGTTCCTGCGATTCGGACAGGCAGATTTCATGCGGCGCCATCCCCGCCTCCCGAAGGGGCACGCGGTCCAGCTCCAGACGGAGGCCCGTTCCGGCCCGGCCGGCCATTTCGACCGATGAGCTGGTCAACCCGGCCGCGCCCATGTCCTGCAAGCCGACGAGCAGGCCCTGCCCGATCAACTCCAGGCAGGCCTCGAGCAATTTCTTTTCCATGAAGGGATCACCCACCTGGACATTGGGCCGTTTGTCCTCGTCGCCGGACTCGAATTGAGCCGAGGCCATCGTGGCGCCGTGGATGCCGTCCCGGCCGGTCTTGGAGCCCAGATAGAGGACGGCGTTGCCGGGGCCGGCCGCGACGGCGCGCATCACCCGGTCGGCGCGCAGCACCCCCGCGCACAGCACGTTCACCAGTGGATTCCGGCTGTGCATTTCCTGCACCACCAGTTCGCCGCCGACCGTCGGGACGCCGACGCAATTGCCGTAGCCGGCGATCCCGCGCACGACGCCGTCGAGCAGACGGCGGTTTGCCGGGTCCTCCAGCGGCCCCATGCGCAGGGAGTCCATCAGCGCGACCGGACGCGCGCCCATGGTGAAAATATCGCGAAGAATCCCGCCGACGCCGGTGGCCGCCCCCTGATACGGTTCGATGAACGAGGGATGATTGTGGCTTTCGATCTTGAAGGCCACCGCCCACCCATCGCCGATGTCGACCACACCGGCGTTTTCCCCGGGCCCTTGCAGGACGCGTTCACCGGATGTCGGAAATTTTTTCAGGTGCATTTTAGAGCTCTTATAGCTGCAGTGCTCGCTCCACATGACGGAAAAGACGTTCAGCTCGACGTCGTTGGGACGGCGGCCGATCAGCTGCACGATGCGGCGGTATTCCTCCTCCGTCAGGTTGTATCGGTCGCGGAGCCCCTGCGGGATCGGCTCGGCGTATTCGGAAGGGGCTGAAGAGTCCGCGTGCGTGGAGTGTTGCGAGTTCCGTCCTGCGTTCAACCAGTGTTTCAGTCGTTTGAAGAGCATGCCGGCTAAATGGCGGCCGAAGTCTGAAGCCCCGGCGCCGCCGCTGTGGCGGTTCGGGCGGATGCGGCCAGGCCGGCCATGAGACACCGGCCGTCCGTGCTGCCGAGCCGGGAGTCGATCGCCCGTTCCGGATGCGGCATCAGGCCGACCACATTGCCGTCGGCATTGCACACGCCGGCGATGCCGTTGGCGGATCCGTTGGGATTGCCGGCCGGCCCAACGGCCCCGTCGGCCGCGCAATAGCGCACGACCACCTGGCCCCGTGCCTCCATCTCGCGGAGTTCCGACTCGGACAGCCAGTAGCGCCCTTCGGCGTGGGCAATCGGCAGCGACAGCACCTGGCCGGACCGGCAGGCCCGCGTCAGGGCGCTGGACGTTTGTTCGACGCGCACAAAGACCGGCCGGCAAATGAATCGAAGCCCCGTATTGCGCAGCAGTGTGCCCGGCAATAGACCCGCTTCGGTCAGAATTTGAAAGCCGTTGCAGATGCCGATGACCACTCCTCCGGCCTTGGCATGCCGGCGGATGGCCGACATGATCGGGGACAGCCGGGCGATGGCGCCGCAACGAAGATAATCGCCGTAGGAGAAGCCGCCGGGCAGGACGACGACATCGCAGCCCTGCACGGAATCATCCTTATGCCACAACGGCACGGCATCGATGGCGGATGCGCCGAGCGCCCAGAGACAATCCCGGTCGCAATTCGACCCCGGAAACACCACGACTCCCGCGCGCATCGACGTTCTCCTCGGAATGCGCGGATTGTAACACAGCGACGGTGGGTCGGCAAGCGCGCGACCGAACTGATTCCCGCGGGCAAATACGTGACACTTTGAACTATGCACTTCGTGCGCAAGACTGTATTCACCCCCGTTTGAAGGCGGCTCTGTCTCTCGCCGCCCGTGGAAAGCAACCCAGCGAGCAATCCGCCAGAGGCGGAGAGCGTGAGGGGCAGGCTCAGGGGCGTGGGGGCATTGGAGGACGGGGTATCGATTCCGCACAGGCCCCCACTTCAAATACCGCGACGCGAGCCCCTGCAATAGACTCCCC
>DATJYI010000224.1:0-10423 GCA_035499635.1 Nitrospiria bacterium
AATCTTTTCCGCTTCCTCATCCGGGATTTCAACCCCGAATTCCTCCTCCAGCGCCATGACCAGTTCCACGGTATCCAGCGAATCGGCTCCCAGGTCATCGACGAACGAGGCTTCCGGCGTCACTTCATCCTCCTCAACGCCGAGCTGCTCCGCGATGATCTTTTTGACCCGCTCGTCAACACCAGTTGCTGCCATATCGAATCCCCCTTTGTCCGGTTTGATTATCCCATCCACATGCCGCCGTTCACGTGCAACACCTGGCCCGTGATGTAGGCGGCGTCATCCGACACCAGAAATTTCACCGCATGCGCGACGTCCTGCGGCGTGCCCAGCCGCTCAAGCGGGATCTGCTCCATGAGCTGCCGTCTGACCGTTTCCGAAAGCCGCTGCGTCATCGCCGTGTCGATGAATCCGGGGGCGACCGCATTGGCCGTGATGTTGCGCCCGGCGTATTCGCGCGCGACCGACTTGGTCAGTCCCAGCACGGCCGCCTTGGAGGCCGCGTAGTTCGCCTGTCCGGCGTTGCCCATCACGCCGACGATAGACGACACGGTCACGATGCGCCCGTACCGCTGCTTGGTCATGGCCGGCAGCACATGCTTGATGCAGTAAAATGTCCCGTGCAGATTGACGGCCAGCACCGACTCCCAATCCTCGGGCTTCATGCGCAGCAGCAGGGCGTCGCGCGTGATGCCGGCGTTGCAGACCAGAATGTCGATCCGTTGCCGCTCCGCGAGCAACTGCGCCACCGCCTGCTTGACGTTCTGCTCCTCGGTCACGTTCAGGCTGACCGCTGCCGCCTCCCCGCCGAGCCCCGCGGCGGCCTCCTTGGCCTTGGCCTCGTCCAGATCACCGAGGATCACCACGGCCCCCGCCTCGTGCAGCGCCGTCGCGATGGCCAGACCGATGCCCTGCGCCCCGCCCGTGATCAGTGCCGTTTTTCCGGCCAACCCGCTCATCGTCCCGCCCGTCATCCTCTCCCCGCGCAGGCGTGCACCGCTGCGTCCATCTCCTCCGGACGTTCAACGGACAAGAGCTGCGCGTCCTTCACAATCCGTTTCACCAGACCCGTCAGCACCCGGCCTGGTCCGACCTCCACGAAGATTCCCACGCCGTCGGCCGCCATCCGGCGGATCGAGGTTTCCCACCGCACGGGATTGGCCAGCTGCCTGACCAGCGCCGACTTGGCGGCTTCGGCCGTCCGCACCGGCTCCGCATCGACGTTCGTCACCACGGGCACGGACAACTCGTGCCACGCCACCCGATTCAATTCCTCGCCCAGGCGCCGGCCGGCCGGTTCCATCAACGGACAGTGCGACGGCACGCTGACCGGCAAGACGACCACGCGGCGGGCGCCCTCCTGCTTGGCCAGCCCAACCGCCGCTTCGACGGCCGATTTCTCGCCCGCGATCACAATCTGACCGCCGCCGTTCAAATTGGCCGGCGTGACGACGCTTCGCGTCGAGTCCGCCGCGGTGCGGCACACGCGCTGCACCGCATCTTCATCCAGGCCGACCACCGCGGCCATCAATCCCAAGCCCTGCGGCACGGCCTCCTGCATCAAGAGGGCCCGCTGCCGCACCAGGCGCAGCGCCGCTTCAAACGACAAAGCCCCGGCGGCGACCAGCGCCGTGTACTCGCCCAGACTGTGACCCGCCACGAGATCGGGCCGGAGCCCGCGACGGTGGAGGGTTTGCCATACCGCCGCCCCCGCTGTCAAGAGCGCGGGCTGCGTCCACACCGTCAGGTTCAGTTCTTCCGCCGGTCCGGAAAAACAGCGCGCCTTCAGTCCGGGCAACAGCCGGTCGGCATCGTCAAAGACCGCCATCGCATCCGGTTCGCGTTCGGCCAGCGCCCGGCACATCCCGACCGCTTGTGAACCTTGGCCGGGGAACAACCACGCAATCTTGGGCATGATCATGGCCAGATTTTCACGGGAAAGTCAATAGAATATCGTGAGGTCGGGAGGCCCATGTCACCAGCGCACGACCGCGGCGCCCCAGGTCAGTCCCGCGCCGAAGGCTTCCAGCAGCAGCAGATCGTCCGACCGCACACGCCCCGCGCGGACCACCTCGTCCAGCGCGATGGGGATCGAGGCGGCCGACGTATTGCCGTACCGGTCGACGTTGATGACCACCTTGTCCGCGGGCACCTTCAGCCGCTCCGCCACCGCCTGCAGAATCCTCAGATTCGCCTGATGGGGAATGATCCACGACACCTGCTCCGGCGACAGCTGGTTGGCCGCGAGCGCCTCCCGCGCCACCTCCTCCAGCGCCCGGACGGCGACACGGAACGTTTCGCTGCCCTTCATCTTCACGAAGTTCATCCGGTCGGCCAGCGTTTCGGCCGAGGGCGGCCGGCGCGAGCCGCCGCCGGGAATATGGATCAGATCCCAGAGCGAGCCATCCGAGTGCAGATGCGTCGACAGGACGCCCCGCGCGCCGCGGTCCGCCTGCACCACCACGGCGCCGGCGCCGTCGCCGAACAGGATGCAGGTGGTCCGGTCGGTCCAGTCAATCATGCGGGAGAGCACCTCCGCGCCGATGACGAGCACCGTCCGGTAGGTGCCGGTCCGAATATATTGATCGGCCACGGCCAGCGCGTAGAGAAACCCGGTGCAGGCGGCGGACAGATCAAATGCAAACGCCTGCTTGGCGCCCAGCCGTTCCTGCACCAGACAGGCCGTCGACGGGAACAGCATGTCCGGCGTCGCCGTCGCCACGATGATCAGCTCCACGGATGACGCCGCGACGCCCGATGCCGTGAGCGCCTGCCGGCCGGCCGCGGCCGCCAGGTCCGACGTCGCTTCCTCGGGAGCCGCGATGCGGCGTTCCCGGATGCCGGTCCGCTCGACGATCCAGCGGTCGGAGGTCTCGACCATCCGCTCGAGCTCCTGATTGGTCAGCCGTCGGTCGGGCAGGTAGGCGCCCGTGCCGGTCACACGGGAACGGATCACGGACTCGGGGCTCCGCCCTGCATCGCGCGTGCGCCCGCCGTGGCGTGCAGGCGCTCCAGCTCCGCCCGGATCTTCACGTGCAGTTCCTGCTGGACGCACTCCACCGCCACGCGCACGGCGTTTTTGATGGCGCGGCCCGACGACCGGCCGTGGCAGATGATGCTGATGCCGTTGACACCCAGCAGCGGCGCGCCGCCGTATTCGGCGTAGTCAACCCGTTTTTGAAACCGTGCGAACCCCGACCGCAACAAGAGATAGCCGAATTTTCCCCAGCGGGCGGTGGCGATTTCACGCTTGAGCAGCTTGAGGATCGTGGAGGCCAGCCCTTCGCTCACCTTGAGGGTCACGTTGCCGATGAAGCCGTCGCAGACGACCACGTCGGCGCCACCCGCGTAGATGTCGCGCCCCTCGACGTTGCCAATGAAGTTGAGCGGGGTGTCGCGGAGGAGCTTGAACGCTTCCTTCGTCAATTCGTTCCCCTTGGTTTCCTCCTCGCCGATGCTCAACAGCCCGATCTTCGGATTCTGGCGTCCCAGCAATTCTCCCACATAAATGTGGCCCATCACGGCAAACTGGAGCAGGTTGTGCGGTTCGCAATCGACGTTGGCGCCGACATCGAGCAGCAGGCAGGGGCCGAACAGGGTGGGCAGCAGCGCGGCGATCGCGGGACGCTCGACACCCCGAATCTGGCCGAGCAGAAACAGCGCGGTTGCCATTGAAGCCCCGGTGTTGCCGGCGCTGACCACGGCCGAGGCCTTCCCATCCTTCACCAGCGAGGTTGCCACCCAGATCGACGATTCGCGTTTGCGGCGCACCACCTGGGACGGCTGCTCATCCATCGCCACCCGTTGCGAGGCATGGTGGATCGTCAACGGCAGTTCCGTCGAGCCGGGCCGGCGGTCGAGCTCCTCGCGGATCAGGTACTCGTCGCCGACCAGCGTAATCGGCACGCCCAGCTCCCGGCATGCGAGCACGGCCCCGTCGATAATCGCCGCGGGCGCATTATCGCCGCCCATCGCGTCGATCGCGATGGGCAGCTGCGCCATCGGTGACGCCGAGGTAGTCGTGGGCGTGGAGGGCTGCTCGGTGGAAGCCACCATGCGGCGGGCCGCCGGGCCGGGCTCAGACCTCTTCAACGACGGGCAGCACTTGCCGTCCGGCGTAGGTGCCGCAAAAGAGACAGGTATGATGCGGCAGCTTTGGTTCGTGACATTGCGGACAGAGTCCGGTGCCGACGGGGCGCAGGCGCTTTTGCGCACGCCGCTTGTCCCGACGGGCTTTCGAAATCTTGTGCTTTGGATTCGCCATCTGGCCTACCCTTTCTGTTCGTTCCGATCACCCCTCATGTCGCTCACCGGACTGCCACCGCTTCAGTTGTTCTGCCAACCGAGACGGAGCCGGCTCCGGACAGCCGCAGGGTCCTTCGTTGAGATTCTTCCCGCAGGTCGCGCACAAGCCCCGGCACTCGGGACGGCAGACCACCCGCATCGGGATCGAGAGCAGCAACTGCTCGCGCACGATATCGTTGGTCTCGAACCCGCCCTCCCGATAATACAACTGCTCCAGATCCTCCTCCGTCAACTGATGAGCGCCCTCGACGGAGCCGCGTGCTCCTTCCGGCGCGAGGCTCAACTGCACGGTGCCGTTCACGGGGTAGGTGCACTCCTGAAGACAACGGCTGCATGGAATGCGCAGCGTGGCCGAGACGTCACCCCCCACCACAATAAGTTCCGCCTCTCTGGTCACCATCAAGTGCATACGGACCGGTCCGTCGGTCCGCCACGCCTCATTCGCCAGCCCCAACTGCTCCAGCGATACCGGGGTCGAGACCGCCACCCCGTGGGGCGAGATTTCAGAGAGCCGAATCCACATGGTCGGATCTGGGGGGGCCGCCGGACAGGTCCGCCACGCCTCCCTGCCCATTACACTGAAAAGGGGATGGCGCTGGTCACAACCGTCGCCCATCCCCTTCTTTCGCCCGCTGCCGCGACAGGCAGGCGCGCCCCCACGTGTTATGCGCCGAACGAATTCCCGCACCCGCAGGTCGATTTGGCCTGCGGATTCTTGATGGAGAAACCCGATCCTTGCAATCCGTCGACGAAATCAACCTCCGCGCCCGCGAGCAACGGGGCGCTTTGCGGATCAACGAACAATTTCACACCGTGCGTTTCAACCGTTTCATCCTCGTCGCCAGGCCGCTCTTCAATCGCCATCCCGTACTGGAAGCCGTGACACCCGCCACCGGTCACATACACCCGCAGACCATACCCCACCTTCTCTTCGGTGTTCAACACGTTCTTCAATTGTTCTGCCGCTCGTTCCGTCAAGGTGATCATCTTACTCCTCCCCTCTTGCGCCATCCCTGAGCGCACCCGCACCGCTAGTCGCACGGGCACGTCGGCGCAACCACGATTCTCGACTATTGAATAAAATGTAACACGCACTCGCGGGCGCTGTCAATCGGAGCGGCCGTCGATTCAATCCGGCTGAGGAAACGGGCTGCGAATCGGCCACCGTCGGTTATGCGGCGGCCGACTTGAACGGGCAGCGCCGTTCGGTGACATGCGCCTCGAACTCCGGGCTGAAATGATGCAGCACGCTTTCCACAGACCGCACGGCGCTGTTGATCAGATCGCAATAGCCTCGGCCGCGGATCAGGTTGCAGATCTGCTTGATCCGCGCCACCTCCTTGCCGGTGCCGCGCCCCTCCTCCACCGCCTGCAACAGGTCCCGGATATGGGCCGTGCCCATGAAACAGGGCGGGCACTGCCGGCAGGAACCGTCGGCATAAAACGAGGCGAAGCGTAGCGCCACCGCCACCATGCAGGCCCGGTCATCATAGACCATGACGCCGGCGGTGCCCAGGCTGGAACCGATTGCCCTCAGCGAGTCGAAATCCAGCGGCACGTCCAGTTGGTGCTCGGTCAGCAGGGCATGCGAGGGTCCGCCGGGGAAGATTGCCTTGAGCGGCCGCCCCTCCTTGACCCCTCCCCCGCAGTCGTACAGCAACGACCTGAGCGGCGTGCCCAACTCCAATTCATAGACGCCGGGCCGTTCCACGTCGCCCGAGAGGGTAAACAGCATCGTACCCGGCGAGGTGGGCGTGCCGTACTGCTGGTACCACTGGGCCCCTCGGCTGATGATCAGCGGGACGTTGTACAGCGTTTCGGCGTTGTTCACCAGCGTCGGCTTGCCGAATAAGCCGTGCTGAATGGGATAGAACGGCGGCTTCTGTCTCGGTCGCGGAGTCCGGCCCTCGATCGCTTCAATCATGGCCGTTTCTTCGCCGGCGATGTAAGCGTCGGGCCCGCGAAACGGCTCCACTTCAACGGGCAGCAGGACGCCTGGGCCGGAACCAATCAGGCGGGCTTCCTTCGCCGCGGCAACCGCGCGGATGAGCGTGTGATATTCCTCCGTAAACCGCCCCTTTAAAAAAATGTAGATGCTGTTGACGCCGACCGCATAGGCTGCGATTGCGGCCCCTTCGATCAACTGGTGGGGATTGAGTCGGATGAGCCGCCGATCCTTTTCCGTGCCCGGCTCCCCTTCGGAGGCGTTCACGCATAAATATTTGACCGGTCCCTTCTTGGCCGCGGCCATCTCCCATTTTTTGCCGGCGACAAATCCCGCTCCGCCCCGACCGCGCAACCCGGCCCGCTTGACCTCGTCAATCACGCGCGCCGGTGTCCACTCCTTGACGGCTCGGGTGAGCGCCTCGTACCCGCCGCGTGCGCGGTAGGCGGCAAGGTCCAGCGGTTCCGTTGTCTCGAGCAACACCCCTTGCTTCATGAATTACCACTCCGGACGGACAATTGCACCGAATGGGAACGCCGTGAGCCGGCGGATTATATCACACGGAAACGGACATCCCGCAAACAAGTCGTTCACCTGGAAGATGGAGGGAACGGATCGGTCACCGCGCGTGCGAACAGGCGTGCCGGTCCTGATACCGGTTTGATGGACAGCGAGAGTGTGAATACGCAACGGTCCGATTAACGACGGCCGGTCGAGATGGTCCGATTCTTTCCGACCAGCGGTTTCGGACGCTGAATTCGATGGGCCGCGATCACCGGATCAATAATCTCGCCGCAGATCAGACACCGCCAGCCGGAGAAATAGATGGAACCGGTATCATCCCGGAGATCCTCAAACATCTCTTGAGCCATGGTGCCGTGGCAACGCGTGCATTCCATTTTCGTTCCTCCTGCCCCATCTATTGAGCAATCTATATGCCATAAATTCATATGTTTATTTATATCCATAAAATCAGATGGTTGCGAATAAATTGGTCATTCGGAGAGGATAATAGTTTGTTTCATAGAGAAACATGTTGCAATTTTTAAAGATATTAAATAAATAATACTATTTAATTTCAAATAGTTAAATTGTATTTCAATTTGAAACAAAATATGGTCTGTTGCAAGGAATCAGTGAACGATCAAGGCTTCTGAGGGGGGATGATGTGATACTGGCGCAATCGCCTCCAGAGCGTTGTTCGGCTCATCTTCAGCCGGTTTGCGGCTTCGGAATAGCGCCAACCCGTCTGATTGAGCACCGTCATGATCAGCTCCTTCTCCAAATCGGAGCAGGGGTCAGCTCCGCTGATGGCTCGCCCCACCAGCCCTTTCTGACGTACATCGCCCGCCAGGTCACTTGGTAGAATGGACTCGCCCTGGCAGCGGACCACGGCCAGTTCCATGACGTTTTCCAGCTCCCGGATATTGCCCGGGTAATCATAGTGACACAGCAGTTCCATGGCTTCCGGCGAAATGGCCGTGATGTGCTTGCCGGCCTCACCCACGTATTTGCGGAGAAAGTGATGGGCCAGCGGCGGTATGTCACCCCGTCGCTCGCGCAGGGGCGGCAGCGTTAGGGGTACCACGCTCAATCGATAGTACAAATCCTGCCTGAATCCACCCTCTTCAACCGCCCTTTTCAGATCACGGTTCGTCGCCGCAATGACCCGGACATCGATGGTCCGGCGCCGGCTTTCGCCGACCCGCTCAAACTCCTCCTCCTGGAGCACGCGCAGCAGCTTGACCTGCGTGGCCGCGCTTAATTCCCCGATCTCATCCAGAAAGATCGTGCCGCTGTTGGCCAGCTCAAACCGGCCGATTTTGTGCGTCACGGCTCCGGTAAACGCCCCCTTGACATGGCCGAAGAGTTCGCTCTCCAGCACGCCCTCGGCCAGCGCCGGACAATTCACCTTGACGAAGGGTTTGTCCGCCCGAGGACTCAATTGGTGGATCGCGTGCGCCACCAATTCTTTTCCCGTTCCCGTCTCGCCCTGGATGAGCACGGTGGATTTCGTGCGGGCCACCTCCGGCAGCTGTTTGAGCAGCAGCTGCATCTCGCGATCCTGCGCGATGATGTGATCGAACGCGTACCGCGACCGCACCTCGTCTTCCAGCGCCTTGCTCCGGATCCGCTCCTCGATGAGCTGCCACATCAGGCGCGCGCTCAGCCCGCCGATCAGCTCGACGCCCTTGGCGCGCAGGCCGTCGAGCGAGGCCTTGACCTTGTCATTGCCCGTTACATCGACCACAATGTCGAGCGGCTGTTTGAGGAGGGTCCGGAAATCAAGCGTGGTGGGGATCTGGAGACGACGCGCCAGATCCATACCCGGCGCATCCGCCTGCAAATCGGCCACGCCGACGATCGTCACCATCGGATCCTTGTGCAGGACTTCGATCAGGGCCATGCCACCTCGGCCGGCTCCGATGATGGCCACGCGCGTCATGAATGGCTACAAGAGACGGTCGATCAGCCGGCAGAGGTCCTGCACCGCATCGACCGATTTCTGAAACGCCGCGCGCTCCCGGGCCGTCAGCTCCATCGGCACGATGCGCTCGACGCCTCCCGACCCCAACAACGCCGGCACGCCGACGAACAGATTCTGCACGCCGTACTCCCCGCGGCAATAGGCCGCACAGGGGAGCAGCTTGCGCTGGTTGAGCACGACCGCCCGGACCATCTCCGCCACGGCGGCCGACGGCGCAAAATAGGCGCTGCCCGTTTTGAGCAGGTTCACGATTTCGGCGCCGCCGTCCCGGACCCGCTGAACAATCGCCTCCAGCCGGTCTTCCGGCAGCAGGCTGGCGACGGGCACGCCGCCGATGGTCGTCTGCCGGGTCAACGGCACCATAGTGTCGCCGTGCCCACCCAACACCACGGTCTCGATGCTGTTCACCGATACTGACAACGCCTCAGCCAGGAAGGCCTTAAAGCGGGCCGCGTCCAGCGCGCCCGCCATGCCGACCACCCGCTCGGGGGGAAATCGACTGACGCGATGAGCCACATAGGTCATTGCATCCAGTGGATTGGAGACGATGATCAGCACGGCCTGCGGGGAATGGCGGGCCACCTGTTCGGTCACCTGCCGCACAATGCCGGTATTGATCTTCAGCAGATCATCCCGGCTCATGCCCGGCTTGCGGGGCGAACCGGACGTAATGACGACGATATCCGAATGCGCCGTTGCGGCATAGTCGCTCCCGCCGGTCACCCGGCAGTCGGATCGATAGAGCGACGCCGCCTCGGCCAGGTCGAGGGCTTTGCCGCGGGCGAGCCCCTCCTCGATGTCGATCAGGACGACATCCCCCAACCCGTCGGCCACCACCCGCTGGGCCGTGCTGCCGCCGACGTTGCCGGCGCCGACAATGGTGATTTTGGCTCGTTTCATTGGAACGTGGCCCCTTCCCTTGCCCCGGGCGCCGAACTCCTTCCGGTGAGAGAGGCGTTCCATCGTTATAGGCAATTCCAGCGCCCGTGTCAAGACGAGGAAGACGTTGCAGGTGGGGGAGAGCTAGAGCGCGGGATGCGGCAGAATGTGTGGGAGTTACCGGCTCCGATAGCCTCCGCCGCCGGATGATCGCCCCCCGCCGCCGCTTCCGCCATAGTATCCGCCGCCGGAATAGGAGCGGTAACCATAAGCGGGGTAACCATAAGCGGGATAACCGTAGGAGCGGTAGCCGTAAGGGCCGCGATAATAGGGGTAGCCGTAATAACTCCGATAATAGGGATACCCGTAATAATAGGGATACCCGTAATAAAATCCCCAGCTTACTCCATACGGGTAGTACCAAGAAGCATAGTAGGGAGGATAGGGGTAATTATACGGGTAGCCATAATAGCCGTATGGATAGTCCGCATAGTAATACGGATAATCGTAGGCAAAATCGGCGGAGGCGCCCATATAGCCGCCGTAGTAGTAGCATCCCGTCATTAGCAACATTGAGCAGACCACCGCTCCCAACACGCCCCACCGCATCATGCGTCGTTGTTTCTGCATCGCCGGCTCCAGTTCACAGCCCAAAGATCAGGCCGCCTTTAATCGCATACTCATCGAACAGGTCGAACTCGGTGAAAAATCGCATCCGCCCTCGAGGGTCGAGCGGTACGGAGACCCCGCCGAAGATCCCCACGGTATCCTGCTCTTCCAGATCAAAGCTCGCTGGGGACCCTCCA
>DATJYI010000225.1:0-3683 GCA_035499635.1 Nitrospiria bacterium
CCCTGTCTGTGAACAACACCCAGTTCGAAATCACCCCGAAGTAGCTCTTCCATCCTGATCACTTTCCAGTTCGTGCGCGCTGCCTGACGATCTCATAGAGCACCACCCCCACCGCCACCGACACATTGAGCGAATCGACCCGCCCCAGCAGCGGGATCGACGCGAGCTGGTCGCACCGCTCCTTGACCAATTGGCGGAGCCCTTTTCCCTCGCCGCCGGCCACCAGCACGGAGGGGACGGTCCAGTCGATCTTAGTATAGTCAGTCGGCGCCTCGGCCGTCAGGCCGGTCACCCACAGTTGGGCCTCCTTCAACGCATCGATCGTCTGCGCCACGTTACCCACCCGGGCGACGGGCAGGTGGGCGACCGCGCCCGCCGACGCCTTGACCACCGCCGGGGTCAACCCGGCCGAACGCCGGGAGGGAATCAGAAGTCCGTTTGCCCCGGCGGCCTCAGCAGTGCGAATGATCGCACCGACATTGTGCGGATCCTCCACCTCATCCAGCAGCACCAGCAGCGGCGGCTTCGAACCGGCCTTCGCCCGCGCGATCAACGATTCCAGCGCGGCGTATCCCCGCTCCCCCACCATCGCCAGCACGCCCTGATGGTGGGTGGTGCCCGCCATCCGGTCAAGCTGAAGACGGTCTTCGAACCGGACCACCGCTCCGGCTTCGACGGCCGCCCTCTCCAGTTCGCCCGTGCGCTGGTCCCGCCGCCCCTTCAGCAGGTAGAGCCGCTCGACCGGATGGCCGGCGCGCAGGTGTTCCTGCACCGGGTGAACGCCGTAGATGAGACGAGAGGCCATGATGACGGACACTCGGTGGTGGCCTAGCGTTTGACCCTCGTGGTCCCGTCTGGCAGATCTTCGATGATCACGCCGGCCGCAGCCAACTGACGGCGGAGCTGATCCGAACGGGAAAAATCTTTGTTCCGCCTCGCCTGCTCCCGTTCCTTGACCAGGGCTTCCACATCAATGGCGGGGACCTCAATCGGGACAAACGACCAGGGTTGAAAGCTCCATTGATCGGACTCCAGAGTGAACAGCCCCAGCAGCTCGGCGCCGTAGCGCGCGAACAGGCGCCGGATTCGGGCCAGCATTGTTGCCTGGCCTTCCACCGACACGTACCGGTTGGCCGCCGTAATCAACTGCTGAAAATGGGCCAGCGCGGCCGGTACATTCAGATCATCATCCATCGCCGTCCGGAATTCAACGGGAAAGGCCTTCAGGACGGCCAGGATGCGGCGGGTATGCGCGGTGGGACGGCCCGTTCGCTGCTCCCAGACAACTTCAGAAAAGCGCGTGAGCATCGCGTAGTAATTGTCCAGCGCGGCCTTGGTCTGGGCCAGATGCCGATCGGAAAAATCGATCGGCCCCCGGTAATGGACGGAGAGCAGAAAATAACGCAGAATCTCTCGACGGACCGCCGGGCTCAGATGGGCCGGCATTTTCTCGAAGACCTCCTGAATCGTGAAGAAATTGCCCAGCGACTTCGACATCTTCTCCTGATCGACCGTCACGAAGCCGTTGTGCACCCAGAAGCGGGCGAACCGCTTGCCCGTCGCCCCTTCCGACTGGGCGATCTCATTCTCATGGTGGGGAAAGATCAGATCCTGCCCGCCGCCGTGGATGTCGAGCGTGGACCGTTTCAGACAGGCCATGCTCATCACCGAGCACTCGATATGCCAGCCGGGCCGTCCGGCCCCCCACGGGCTGGGCCAGGAGGGTTCTCCCGGCTTGGAGGCCTTCCACAGGGCAAAATCGAGCGGATTTTCCTTCCGCTCGTCCACCTCGACCCGCGCGCCGGCCAGCAGCTCGTCAAGGTTCCTGTGTGACAGTTTGCCGTAGCCCTTGAACCGGCCGACCCGGTAATAGACATCCCCCTCCAGCGGATAGGCCAGCCCTTTCTTGACAAGCCGGCCAATCAACGCGATCATCTCGCCGATATGCTCGGTCGCCTTCGGCTCCAGATCAGCCGGCGGCACGCCCAGCCGGGTCATATCCTCCCAGTAGGCCGCCGTATAGGTTTGCGCCACCACTTCCCACGGCCGTTGCTCCTTCCGGGCCCGGTTGATGATCTTGTCGTCCACGTCCGTAAAATTCTTGACGTACCGGACCCGGTACTTTTTGAATTGCAGGTAGCGGCGAAGCAGATCGAACACGATCGCGCTGCGGGCGTGGCCGAGGTGGCAGCGGTCATAGACCGTCACCCCGCAGACGTACATCCGCACCAGCTTGCCCGAGAGCGGCTTGAACGTTTCCTTTTTCCGTGTGAGCGTGTTGTACAGCTCGAGCATTACTGCAACCTGCTTGCCTTGACCCTTGCCCCTGGCACTTGCCCCTTTTATTTCAACAACCCTTCCCACCCCTTCAGCTCGTTGAGCACCTGATAATTGGTCAGATCGAGATGGAGCGGCGTAATCGAGATCAGCCCCCGCTCCACCGCTTGATGATCGGTATCACTCCGCTGCTTCCAGGCATCCCGATTGCCGCCGATCCAGTAATAATTCTTCCCGCGGGGATCGGTCTTTTCCACGATTGAATCCTCATCGAAGACGCGCCGGCCGAGCGTGGTGATCTTGGCCCCTTTGATCTTCACCGCCGGCAGATCGGGCACGTTGACGTTCAGCAGTGTGTCGTGCGGGAGGCCATATTCCAGGATCAGCCCCGCCAGCTTGGCGGCGATCCGGCAGGCGGCGTCGAGCCCCTTCTTACCCCCTCCGACGAGCGAGATCGCCATCGACGGAATGCCCAGCAGCGTCCCTTCGATCGCCGCCGAGACGGTGCCGGAATAGGTAACGTCGTCGCCGAGATTCTCCCCCTGATTGACACCGGAGGCGATCAACGCGGGCCGGCCGCCGGTCAGTCGCATGACGCCGAGATTGACGCAGTCGGAAGGAGTCCCGTTGATGCAGTAGACCTTCCGTTTCACCTCATCGACCCGCAAGGGCTTGTGAAGCGTCAGCGCATGGCTGGCAGCCGACCGTTCCCGGTCGGGCGCCACCACCACCACGTCGCCCAGCGGCTTGAGCGCCGCGGCAAGTTTGTGCAGACCCGGCGAGTGAACACCGTCATCGTTCGTAACGAGGATTTTGGGCTTCATGGCCGGCCAAATAGTATCAGAGTGGCCGGGTAAATTCTATTGCGGGATCAAATCACCATCCCACGGAGAGTCGCTGGCTGTCCAATAACAGGGGACAGATTTATTTTCCAACCAAGAGAGATGGGGACGACAGGATTAGTTTATCCCGAAGCCCTAGGTCGAGGGGATACTGATGTTGCTCTAACGTATACGGTGATGGAAACAAGAATCATCGTCCCTCGCTCACGCTCGGGATCGACCAGTTTTCGCTCTACGGAAAACTGGTCGGGGCGACAGGATTTGAACCTGCGACCACTCCCACCCCAAGGGAGTGCGCTACCGGGCTGCGCTACGCCCCGACCTGATCCGGAAGCGCATAATACGCCAGCGCGATGAGGGGTTTCAAGTCAAGCGAGAGAGCCGCTCGAAGAGCGGTGGAGTTATCTCCTTGCCCCCTCGCCGCAGCAGACGCTCGTTCAGCATCGGCATAGAGGCACCGCACATGTTCCCATGGCTCAATGGATTCGATGGGGGAAAACCTCGATCAACGGGGAAATTCCTTCACCTTGCCGCAGGAGAAATGCACGTAAGATGTCAATAGAC
>DATJYI010000226.1:0-8531 GCA_035499635.1 Nitrospiria bacterium
CCCTCCATTCGACGGGCTCAGAGCGATTACGTTGGGAGTGTGGGGGGGCGGGCTTCCGCCAGGCTGCTCCCCCACATTCGAAGGACTCCGAGCGATCACGCCGGGGGCGTGGGGGGACAGGTTTCCGCCAGGCTGCCCCCCCACATTTGATGATGAACTTTTTGCCAGCACAATCGCGCCGATGACTGCGCCCAGCAGAAACACGCCGATGATTTCGAACTGCATCAGGTAATCGCTGAACAGCTTCAGTCCGACCGCATGGCTGTGGCCGACGCTGGTGATGACGCTCGCGTCGATCAGGCCGAGCCGGCCCGCGAACGGCGAGACCAGGAGCAGCGCCACCAATTCCCCGCCGGCGAGGAGGACGAAGAAGAGCGGGAGCGGCCACCTGGGGTGCAGCACCCGCTCCTCGCTTTTGAGGTTGAGCAGCATGATGACGAACAGATAGAGGATCAGGATGGCGCCGGCGTAGACGATCACCTGGATCATGGCGATGAATTCGGCGTTCAGCAGCACGAAAAAACCTGCCATGTGGGCCAGCACCGAGAGCAGCGCCAGTCCGCATTGCACCGGGTTCCGCAGCGAGACGACGAGCAGGCCGGAGACGATCGTGGCGGCCGCAAAATAGTAGAAGAACAGATTGGTGATCATGAGATTGAGGGGGAGATGCGCTTCGACTCGGCCATGGCCCGAGGCCATGGCACCGGCTCAGATTCCGCCTTCGCAGGCTTTGCCTGCGAAGCTTCATTCCTCTCCCCCTCAGCTCCCCCATCGCCCATACCTTGTTTCGTCATGGCTCGCATGTCAGACCGATGCTCGGCTATCGTCTTGCGGGCTCGGGCGTCTGTTTGTTTGACTGCGGAGCAGCCGGAGTCGCGGCGCTTCCATCTGATGTCAGGGCGGCATTGACGGCGGCCGTCGCGGCCGCGGGCGCCGTGGGAAATTTGTAGCGGTACCGCTCGGCGCTTTCGTCGGCCCGTTCCTGATTGTGCGCGACGAGGTAGGCCTTGGCGTCGCCGTGATATTGCTCGCCAATCTGATAGAGCTTCGCCTTGTCGAAGAGGAGGTCCCGTTTGTTCTCGGTCGAATAGGCGTAGAGTTTGGTCATTGCCAGCGCATTGACCGGACAGGCTTCCACGCAGAAGCCGCAGAAGACGCACTTGGTCATGTCAATGTAGAACTCCGACGCGTAGCGGACCAGCGTGTCCGGTACCTCGGCGCTGACCACCTTGATGCAGCGGGAGGGGCAGGCCGCCTCGCACAGATCGCAGCCGACGCACCGCTCGACCCCGTCGTTGTAGCGGAGCAGGCAGAGCGCGCCCCGGTGGGTGTCGGGCAGTTGCCGCTTCTCCCTCGGATACTGAAAAGTGACCGGCTTGACGAACATGTGTTTGAACGTGATCACCATCGCCTCGATGATCTCGGCGAAGGTGCAGTGGCGGATCCAGTCGACTACGCGCTTCATGAGGCCGCGCCTTCCTGTGCCGTGGCCTGGCCGCCGGCGGTAGGGGCCGAATCCGATGTGACCGCGGTTGCGGTCGGAGCCGGCGCGGGCGTCACGAGACTGATCGAGACCTCGCCCCGCTTGAAGTAGGGCACGCCGGTGACGGCATCGACGGCCGCAGTCACCACATCTTTAACGCCGGATGCCGTGAAGTGTTCCGGAAAGTGGCACAGGCCGGCCGGCAGCGATGGGTGTACTTCGACTTCCACTTCAACCTGCGGCTGATCCGTCGACGCCGGAGTCAACCGCACGACCGCGCCGGTGGCGGCGCCGATCCGCTCCGCGTCCGGCGGGCTCAGCCCCAACCGGCCCTTGGGGAAAATCGTCGTCAATCCCTCCGCCTGAAGAGAGAGCTTGCCCGAATGGTAGAGGATGGGAATCAGCTCCAACGTCAGCGTTCCTTCCTTGACAGGCTCAGGACGGGGTGTCCGGTAGCGCGATGCGACCGTCGACGTGTGGTCCGGCGTGAAGCGCGGAGGACCGTCCAGCCGCCTCGGCAGCGGCACCTTGGGGAAGCCAGGCACCAGGCGGCCGATTTCATCCTGAATCTCTTCCACGCTGCCGTAGAGAAAATCCGGCGCCATCTTGCCGCCGATCTCTTCAAAGATTTCCCAGTCCGGCCGGCTTTCGCTCATGGGCTCCAGCGCCCTCGCGACGGGGCGGTACTGGCCTTCATGATTGGTGAAGGTGCCCGTCTTCTCCGCCGCGCTGCACGCGGGCAGGATCACGTGGGCGCGTTTGGCCGTCTCGGTCATGAACAGCTCCTGGCAGATCAGCAACTCGACCCGCTCCAGTGCCTCCGCGACGCGCATCGACGCCGGCAGCGTCTCGAGCGGATTTTCACCGATGAGATAGAGCGCCTTGATGGCGCCGCTGCGCGCACGTTCCAGGATCTCGGTCAGCGTGGCGCCGGGCGACGAGGGGATTTCCGACTGCCAGAGCGCGCCGGCTCGCAGCCGCGCCGCCGGATCGGCGACCGGCACAGGCCCGGGCAGATATTCCGGCGTCGCGCCGAAATCAATCACCCCTTGTTCATTGTTTTCCTCCTGCAACGCCATTACGCCGCCGCCGGGCCGCGTCAGCGCGCCGCACAGGCCGGCCAGCTCGATCAGCGTGAGCGCGTGCTCATGGCCGCCGGCCTGCTTGAGCAACCCCTCGCCGCAGAGCAGAATCGTCCGCGGGCCTTGAGCCAGGAGCGCGGCGACCGCTTCGAATGCGGACGGTTCCAGTCCCGTGGCCCGGGTCAACGTCTCGTCGCTCGATCCGGCCGCCGCCCCGCGAAGCGCGGTGAGCAGGTCCGGATTCGCCTCGGCAAAAGCGGGGTCGACGAGTTGTCTCGCCAGCAATGCCCGCACCACGCCGTGCAGGAAGGCGCCCTCCGCGCCGGGCCGGATCGCGAAGTGGTGGGTGGCCAGGGCGGCCATCTTGGTCTTGACCGGGTTGACCACGATGACTTTGGATTGGTAATGGCGCATCGCTTCCTTGACGCGCAGCGCGGTGATCGGGTTCGCTTCGGTAATGTCGGAGCCGATCACCAGGATGGTGGTGGCCACGGTCAGCTCTTCATAGCTGTTCATCAACCGGGGACGGCCCAGCGCCGTCTGCAGCGCCCGGGTGAAGTTGATCTGGCCGTAGCGGGCGGTGCTGTCGAACTGATTGGTGCCGATGACGGCGCGCATGAACTTCTGGAACAGGTAGAGTTCCTCGTTGGTCAGGCGGGCGGAGACCAGCCCGGCGATGGCGTCGGGTCCGTGCTGCGCTTTGAGGTCGCCAAGTCGGCGGGCGACCTCGTCGGTTGCCTCCCACCAACTGACCGGTTCGTGGTGGCGGCCGCGGCGCAGAAGCGGCTGGGAGAGCCGCTGCTTGCTGTTGATGTGTTGAAAACCGAAGCGCCCCTTGACGCAGATGCCGCCGTGGCCGCCCAGCGTATCCTCCTTGGTGCCCCATTTCGATTTCCAACTCAACGATGACCGGACGCGGATGACCTCCTGTTCCTTCGCGTCGATCGTCAACTCGCAGCCGTCGCCGCAATAGCCGCAGGCGGTCTCGGTTGAAACGAGCTGCCAGGGCTTGTAGAGGTATTTGGCAAATTTGTTGGTGATCGCGCCGACCGGGCAGACGGCCAGGCAGTCGCCGCAGAATTCGCAGTAGAGCGCCGTGTCACCCTTGGCGACAACATGGGTGAAGCCGCCCTTTTTGAGAAACTGCAGCGCGTCGACCTGCTGCACCTCCTTGCAGGCGTTGATGCACTGTCCGCACAGGATGCAGCGGTTCATGTTGAAGTCGAGGACGAGGCTGCGCCGGTCCTCCGGAATGCCCTTTTGCTTGACGTTCTTCACCTCGCTGATGCCGAACGAGAAGGACATGTCCTGCAATTCACAGCGGCCGTCAGCGTCACAGACGGGACAGTCGAGCGGATGGGTCGAGAGATGGCGTTCAACCGCCTTTTTCTGGGATTGCCAGAGCGCCGGTGTGCCGGTGCGGACCACCATGCCGGGCGCGACGTTGGAGGAGCAGGAACGAACGGGCGCCTTCTTCCCCTCCACTTCCACCAGACAGATGCCGCAGGAGCCGAAAGGGGAGAAGGTATAGTGATAGCACATGCTCGGAATGGTTTTGCCCATGCCGATGATGGCGTCATAGATCGGGGTGCCCTGGGGCACGCGGATCAGCTGCCCGTCGACCGTCAGCTCGACCTGCTCGTCCTCCTGCAGTTCGGGCCTCGGCGAAGTTTGGGCCGGCGGCGCGGTTGTGTTCTGCTCGTCCGTCATGGTTTTCCTGTTATCGGTCGCATTCCGTTATTTGTATGTGGGGGCTTCTGCTGGCGCATCCAGACGCCCCCACACCCCCTTCGTTAGCGATCGCATTCCCCCATGTCATTGAATCTGTGGGCCTGTGCGGCAAAGTCTGAGAAGGGTCCTCCATTGCCCCCACACCCCGAGCCCCCGATGTGTGCCAATGGCCGCGTCATCGGTCGCATTCTCCCATGACGATATCGTAGGTGCCGAAGATTGTGATGATGTCCGCGATCATGTAGCCGCGGGCCATGTGGTCGAAGGCGCCAAGATGGATGAACGACGGGGAGCGGATTTTCAGCCGGTAGGGATGGCCGCTGCCGTCGCTGACGATGTAGAAACCCAGCTCGCCCTTGTGCGCTTCGGTGCCGCAGTAGATTTCGCCTTCGGGAGTTTTGAATCCCTGCGTGAACAATTTGAACTGGATGATCATCGATTCGAGCGTGGTGAAGACCTTGTCCTTCGAGGGCAGCACGACGGTCGGCGCGTCGGCCAGATAGGGGCCGTCAGGCAGCCGCTCAAGGCACTGCCTGACGATTTTGCAGCTCTCGCGCATCTCCTCGATCCGGATCCAGTACCGGTCGTAGGTGTCGCCGTTCCGGCCGACCGGGACGCTCCACTCCACATCGCCGTAGGCGGCGTAGGGTTCGTATTTGCGCAGGTCGTAGTCGACGCCGGAGCCGCGCAGCGTGGGGCCGCTCAAGCCGAAGCTCAGCGCGTCCTCGGCCGAAATGACGGCGATCCCCTGCGTGCGGGCGAGCCAGATCCGGTTTTTCTCCAGCAGCAGGTTGCACTCGTCGATTTTCGCCGGGAAGTCATCGATGAATTTGGAGAGCTTGGCGATCAACTCCGGGGTGAAGTCGCGCTCGACCCCGCCGATGCGGTACCACGAGGTCGTGAGCCGCGCGCCGCACAGCTCGTTGAACCAGTCGAGCAGAATCTCCCGGTCGCGGAAGGTGTAGAAAAAGACCGTCATCGCGCCGATGTCCAGCGCCTGCGTGCCCAGCCAGAACAAATGGCCGATGATGCGCTGTGTTTCGGCGACGATCGTGCGCAGATAGTCCGCCCGCGGCGGCACCTTCAGATCGATCAATTTTTCCACCGCCCGGACGTAGGCAAAGTTGTTGTACATGGCGCAGATGTAGTCGAGCCGGTCGGTATGGGGGATGAATTGATGATACGTGCCGTGCTCGGCCAACTTTTCGACGCCGCGGTGCAGAAAGCCCATCACCGGCGTCGCCTTCACGATCCGCTCTCCCTCCAAATCGAGGACCATCTTGAGCACCCCATGGGTCGCCGGGTGCTGCGGTCCCATGTTGAGCATCAGCTCTTCGGTGCGGAGCAGCGGCAGATCGGGCCGCCTGGCGCTTCCCGCCTGCCCCTGCCTGCCGGTCAGGCTGGGGTCGGGCAGGGTTGTCGGTCCCGTCCGGCTCATGCGGCGTCCTTGGCTGTCGGAGTTGATGGAACGGCCGGGGAAGCCGGCGGCTCAAGGAATTCGAACGTGTCGCGCCAGCCCTTCCCCTGCAGCGGGAAGTCCTTGCGCAACGGAAAGCCCTCGTCGTACTCATCGGGCATGAGGATCCGGCGCAGGTCCGGATGACCGTGAAAGCGGATGCCCATCATGTCGTAGACTTCCCGTTCCATGAAGTTGGCCCCGTGCCAGACCGACGACAGCGAATCGACCGCGCCGTCCGTTTCACTGACGCGGGTTTTGAACCGGATGCGCCGCCGGTGCCGGATCGAGTAGACCTCGTAGACGACCTCGAACCTTTCCGGCTGCGTGGGATAATCGACCGAACTGACGTGGACAATATAGTCAAAGGCCAGATCGGGCTCCTCCTTCAAAAAACGGCCGACCGGCAGCAGCGCCGGCTTGCGCACCGTCACCGTCACATCGCCCCTGAATTCCGTCACCGCGACGATCTCCTGTGGGAACCGTTGTCTGAGTCGTTCCGCCACCGACCGGACGCCGTTCATCGGATTTCTCCGGGGACCTCTCCGGGCGCCGCCGTCACGGTCTTGGCGCCAAAGACCCTCTGACGCATGATTTTTTCCTGCAGCTTCAGGATGCCGTCGAACAGCGCCTCAGGTGTCGGCGGGCAGCCCGGCACGTAGATGTCGACCGGGATGAAGCGGTCGACACCCTGCACGACGCTGTAGCTGTCGTAAATGTTGCCGGAGGTCGCGCAGGAGCCCATGGAAATGACGTAGCGCGGTTCGGGCATCTGGTCGTACACCTTGCGGATGAATGGCGCCATCCGACGGCACACCGTGCCGGAGACGATCATCAGATCAGCCTGCCGGGGCGAGGCGCGAAACACGCCGGCGCCGTACCGGTCGATGTCATACCGGGAAGAGACGGCCGTCATCATTTCAATGGCACAGCAGGCCAGTCCGAACGACAACGGCCAGAGCGATCCTTTGCGCGCCCAGTTGACCGCCTGCTCCAGCGTCAGCGTGACCAGGCCGGCTTCGCCGGTGAACCGCTCGCCCGTCATGCGATGACGGCTCCTCTGTCCGAGCTCCTCATTCCCATTCCAATGCTCCCTTGCGCCACGCATAGATGAAGGCCAGGACGAACAGCGCGATGAAAATCAGCATCTCCAACAGGCCGATCAATCCGATGCGAAAGAAATCGATCGCCCACGGATAGAGAAAAATCACCTCGATGTCGAAAATGACGAACAGCACGGCAATGACGTAATAGCGGAGCGGAAACGGCATCCGGGCGTCCGAGATCGGCTCGCTGCCGCATTCATAGGGGCTGAGCTTTTCCGCGTTCTCCTCGCGGGGCTGCAGATAATGGCTGATCAGCAGCGTTCCGACGCCGAACGCCACCGCCAGCCCCCCGAACAGCACGATCGGAAGGTACAGGGACAAATAGTCAGCGCTGGATGCAACCGTTTCCACCTTTCACCCCCCGTTGTGCGGTGGCGCAGAGGCTCGAATCCTATGTTTACGTTGCAGAACTGCCGACAAGCGTTTGAGCAGTGTCGCGAACCTGCATCATCGCATGTTCCTGACGCGTTGGTCAAGGGGGAGAAGGGACGAAACGGCCGATTCGGCCGGCTACACGGGATCGACCTCGATCTCCAATTCATGGGAGGCAAAAAGCCGGGCCGCCTGCGGCAGCCGGCAAACAGCCCGCAGACTCCGGTGAAGTCCGGCCGCCGTCTCAGCCTTGACCAGCCATTCCCACGCTGTCCCGGCGCCCCCTCTTGGCTGAGCGGCCGGAATCGGTCCCCACAACTCGGCGCGTTCCCCCTGCTGGGCGGCGAGGTGCGACCGGAGCGTTTCCGCCAAGCGTTCAATGGCGGCCCGGGTCGGAACATGGCGGCCGCTCAATCGCAGGGCGGCCAGGCGCCGGAAGGGCGGATAGCCCAGGCTGCGCCGCTGGGCAATTTCAGCGTCATACAGATGCTCCAGCCGGCCGCTTGCGAAAGCCTGCAGGGTCAAACGATCGGGCTGGCGGCTCTGGATGAGCATGAGGGCAGAACCGGCTGTCGGCTGCAGGAGTCCTTGAAGCCGGAACAACAGCTGTAACTGGCGCTCTTCGGCCCGGAAGTCGGGGTGGGACAGATCCAACTCGGCGTCGAGGATGGCGACGAGGCTCAACCGCGGCGGCGCGGGCGCGTGCAGACAGCGCTGCGTGCCGACGATGAAGTCGGCCTTTTCGGCGAGATCCGGCTCATTGACCCCGTCCGAAGGGAGGGCCGTGTCACGATCCATGCGAAGAATCTTCGCGCCGGGCCAGCGGTGCCGCAGCGCGGCCTGCACGCGTTGGGTTCCCGTGCCCAACGGGCCCATGCGCTGGCCCCGGCAGTGGGGGCAGAGGGTGGGGGCCGGCGTGTGCGCGCCGCAGCGGCGGCATCGCAGGCGGGCGGCGCCGGGCGTGGCTGATTCGTAATAGGTCAGGCCGGTCCGGCAGCTGGCGCAACGGACCAGCTCGCCGCAATCTCGGCATACGAGGCTGAGGGCATAACCGCGTCGGTTGACGAACAGAAGCGATTGCTCTCCACGAGTCAGCCGATCGGTGAGCGCCATGATCAGGGGCATTGTCAGCAGGCCGTCGCAGATCGCTTCGGTCCGAAGATCGATCACCTCCACCCCTCCCTGTCCGCCTGGAGAGGCTCCGTCGGCTTGCATCATGATTGACGGTTCTTGGGATCGCGGGGCCATCAGGTGATAACGGCCAACTTGCCAACGCCAGTAACTCTCCACCGACGGCGCGC
>DATJYI010000227.1:0-6680 GCA_035499635.1 Nitrospiria bacterium
CGGCCGCAATATTGCCGCCTCGGCAACGGGCGCTTATCCGCAGTTCAGTCTGGAGGCCGTCCTGATGGCCGATCCCGACGTCATCCTCTTCCCCGGATCGGGCGCGCTGCAGATCTCCGACACCCAGCGCCGGTTCTGGGACCGCTGGCCGACGCTGCGCGCGGTTCAGCACGGGAAGCTGGCGGTCGTCGACACCGATCTGATGGACCGGCCGGGCCCGCGTCTGTTCGAAGCGGCCTGGAGGCTGGCTCAACTGCTCCATCCCGACCGGATGGCGCAGTCGACGGACGGAGGGCCGTCATGGTGACCCGTCGATGGGCGCCGGCCCGGCTCCTCTTCCTGACCGTGCTTCTGCTGGGCGGATCGATCCTCGCTGCGTTGAGCTGGGGGAGCGTCGCCATCTCCTGGCGCGCGATGCCCACCCTCTTCTGGCAATGGGTCAGCGGCGTGCCGCTCTCGCCGCCGGCGATGGTGTTGTGGGAGATCCGTCTACCCCGCATCCTGCTGGCCGGCCTGATCGGCGGCGTGCTGGCCGTCGTCGGGGCGTCGTTGCAGGCGTTGCTGCGCAACGCACTGGCCGATCCCTATGTGCTCGGCGTCTCGAGCGGCGCCGCGCTTGGGGCAGTGGTCGGCGGGCTGGTCAGCCACAGCCTGCACGAGGCGAGCGTGACGCTCTTTCTTTGTGCCTTCGCCGGCAGCCTGCTGACGCTGGTGCTGCTCTACCGGATCAGCTCGGTGCACGGCCTGCTGCCGGTGCAGACGCTGCTGCTGGCGGGCGTGGTGATCAACGCCATTTTCTCGGCGCTGGTGCTCTTCGCCGTCGCGCTGGTGGAACCGTCTCGGCTGTTCGGTCTGCTGTCGTGGTTGATGGGCAGCATTGGATCGGCCGATTACCGGATCGTGGGGCTGCTCTTCCTTTACAGCCTGGTCGGCCTGATCCTGTTACTCGGCAGGGCGGAACAGTTGAATCTCCTGACGCTGGGCGACGAATCGGCGAGGAGCCTCGGCATCGAGCCGGAGCGGCTCAAGCGGCTCATCTTTGTCGTCACCGCCCTGCTCACGGGGGCGGTGGTCTCGTTGAGCGGGATGATCGGCTTTATCGGGATGATGGTGCCGCACGCGCTGCGGTTGCTCATCGGCCCCGATCACCGGCTCCTGCTTCCGGCGTCCGCCGTCATCGGCGCGGCCTTTCTGATCCTGGCCGATCTGCTGGCGCGTTCGCTGCTGGCGCCGACCGAGCTGCCCGTCGGCGTGATCACGGCGCTGTTGGGCGGCCCCTTTTTTCTCTACCTGCTCTGGCAGCGCCGGCAGGGGGCGATCACCGGTGATTGAGAGGACGGAGAAGCGGATGACGGGCGGGAATCGATCGGAGTTCCGACTGAACGGGGCGGGATACCGCTATCCGGGCCGTGCCGATTGGGCTGTTCGTGACGTGACGTTGACCATTGCGCCGGGCGAGCGCATCGGCCTGATCGGACCGAACGGGTCGGGCAAGAGCACGCTGCTCAAACTGCTGTCCGGCTTCCTTCGGCCGCAACAGGGTGAAGTGCAATTGAATGGCAGCCCCGTGGAAAGCATGGCCGCGTGGCAACTGGCGCAACAGGTCGCAGTCGTGCCGCAATCGGTTCAGTTCATCTTCCCCTTTACCGTCAGGGAAATCGTCGCCATGGGGCGTTTACCCCGCCGTCTTGCTCGATCGGAGAGTTGGAAAAATTGGCTGGGCGGCTTACCCGTCTCGGCCGGCTGGTCGGCCGAGGGCCGAGACGATCGGGTAGCGGTGCAGGCGGCGCTGGCCGACATGGAACTGGAGCCGATCGCGGATCGGTCGGTGCTGGAGCTTTCCGGCGGTGAGCGGCAAAAAGTCCTGCTCGCCATGGCGTTGGCACAGCACCCGGCCATTCTGCTGCTCGACGAGCCGACGGCGGCGCTGGATTGGCACCATCAGTCGGTGGTCTACCGCCGGGTGCGGGCGCTGAATGAGGAACAGGGCGCAACCGTCGTGCTGGTCTCGCACGATCTGAACCTGGCCGCGCTCTTCGCCCGACGGCTCGTGCTGCTTGACGGCGGGCGGATCCGGCGGATCGGTTCGCCCGATGAGGTGCTCACGCAGGCCGAGCTGGACGCGCTCTATGCGCAGTCGGTCGTCGTCGACCGCCATCCGTCGGCCGATGCGCCGAGAGTGACGTTGAAGCCGTGAACGGAGCTCACTCATGAAAACGGCCTGGCTGGGATCGGTGCTGTTTCACCTGGCGATGGCCGGCGGCCTGCTCTGGCTGGCGACGGCCCATCCCATTGTTCATGAGGCGGTATCGGCCGGCGCCGTCCTCGTGGCGCTCGTCGAGTCGCCCGATGCCGCGGTGAATGCCGGCTCCTCCGCCCCGGTGCCTACGGCCGTGGCTCCCGCGCGAAGGTCCCGCGTCCAGGCGACGCAGTTCCAACATCCCGCCCCTCCCGTTCACCCGGTTCAAGCCGGCGCAGTCCCTGCATCGGCGGCGTCCGAACCGGTTGCTGCCGCACCGGTGTCACTGGCCGGCTCCGTGTTACCACCTGAGGTGACGGTGCCGGATCATGCGCCCGCCTCTGATGGCGCGGTGCCGTCCTCCACGCCGACCGACACAATTGACACCGGTCCGGCCGCCGGTCTGGAAGCGACACGCGCCCGATCCGAGGAGCGTCGGGAAGGCATTGGAGAAACGGCCGCCGCCAAAGCCGATCCCTGGACGGCCTATTTTGCCGGAGTGCGCGCGGCGGTGGAACGGGCCAAACACTACCCCTTCAGCGCGCGGATGGCCGGTCTGGAGGATCGCGTCACCGTCGCGTTTTCCATCATGGCCGACGGTGAGGCGGAGCAGATTCGCGTGACTGACCCATCCCGTTTCCCCGTCTTAAATGATGCGGCGATCGACACGATCCGGCGGGCCGGCCGGTTTCCGGCGCCGCCGTTGCGCGACAACCAGTCGGGTGTGCGCGTGACGGTCCCGTTGGAGTTTGCGTTGCACCCTCACGGGGAGGCCTTGCCGCAGTAAACAGACCACAGGGAGGAAGCGACGGGACGCGGCCGGGAATCCCCGACCTGACCACCGTCCGCCTTTGGCGGAGTGGGCAGATCAGAGGGGAGCGGTGCCGCCACTGTTCGCGGGGAGAGTCGTCACACCGCCGTCGTCGAGACGTCGGGAACGGGTCACTGTGACGTCGAGGCGCGCCTCGACGTGATGGGAAGACGTGACGGCGGCACGACCCCGCAAGCCAGGAGACCGAGCGTCCCGTTTCATCCAACCCCCTTCGAGCCAAAGGGAGGAGCCGTCATGTCTCAATCGTTCGTTCGTGCGTCCGTTTTACATCTCATCAGTCCGTTGATCCTCTGCCTGTCCGTCGTGGCCGGCGTCTCGAGCCCGTCGCGTGCGGCCGATCAGAGCGATGCCCCGGCACCGGCCGAACCGTCGGCCGAGCTGCCCCCCGTGATCGTCTCGGCCACGCGGGATGAGCAATCGCTGTCGTCGACGATCAGTTCGGCGACGGTCATTACCGCCCAGGAGCTGCGCGAGCGGCAGATCACCAACGTGGGCGACGCGCTCCGGTCGGTCGTCGGCGTGGATGTGACGCAGAATGGCGCGCCGGGCGGCGTGATGAACGCGTTCATTCGCGGGGCTAATTCATCGCAAACACTGGTGATGATCGACGGCGTGCCGGTCAACAACCCTTCGGTCGGCGGGTTCGACTTCGCCGATTTGACGACCGATAACATTGACCGGATCGAAATCGTCCGCGGCCCGAAAAGCTCGCTCTACGGTTCGGACGCCAACGGCGGCGTCATCAACATCGTCACGAAGCGCGGCGAAGGGCCGCCGAGGGCGACGCTGTCGGTCGAGGGTGGACGGTACGCCACGACGCGCGAAGCCGTTTCCCTCGCCGGCCAATCGGGCCCGGTCGATTACAGCGCCGGCGCCTCGTACGAGCTGACGAGGGGTTTTTCCAGCGCGGCCGTGGGTACCGAACCAGACGGCTACCAGAATACGACCTTTTCCTCCAAACTCGGCATGGCCGTCCTGGGCGACGGGCGGGTGGAGTTCACCGGCCGATACTGGCTGGGGCAGGCCGATCTGGACAGCTATGATCCAAATCCTCCTTATGCCTTGATCGACGATCCCGGCGCCAAACAACGCACCCAGGGATTAGTCGCGGCGCTCAGCCTTCAAAAACCGCTGACCGACTGGTGGACGCAGCGGCTGACCGCGTCAGTCAATCAAGCGCAATATTGGAACAAGTATCTCCTCAGCACCCCCCCGTCCGTCTATCAAAATAGTCAGTTCGATACGAGAATTCAACGCCTCGACTGGCAGCATGACGCGTCGATTGGTGAGTGGGTGCATCTGACCGCGGGCGTCGACTACTCGGGTACGATGGGCGAGAACAGCGGCGATCCCAACCGACATACCATCAACAACGTGGGCTTCTTCGCCCAGAGCCGGCTGGAACTGCCCATGGGTGTTTCGCAATTGTCCTCCGTCCGGTACGACGTCAACAACCGCTACGGCGACAGTCTCACCTACAACATCGAAGCGGCCTATCTGTTCGCGCCGACTCAGACGCGCCTCAGAGGCGGGGTTGGCACGGCCTTCCACGGTCCGACCATCCAGGACTTGTACTACCCCGACTTCGGCAATCCGAATCTCCAGCCGGAGACGAGCACATCGTACGAAATCGGCGTCGAACAGTCGCTGTGGGAGAAGCGTATGGTCGTCGCGGTGACCCAATTCTGGACCAATTTTGACAATCTGATCCAATTTGTTGATGAAAGCGCGCAACCCTTGCCTCGCGACTGTATGGCGCCATGGGCCCCTTTTGGTGTATGTCCGGTCAACGTGGCGAAGGCTAGCTCGAAGGGGCAGGAAGTGACGCTGAGCATCAAACCGATCAATCAGGTGCTGATTTCATCAAATTACACCCATTTGACCGCCAAAGATCTCTCGACCGCCGGCAGTCCGGAGCTGTTGCGCCGCCCGCGGGACAAGGCCCATATCGGCGTGACCGTGACGCCGATCGCGGCCGTGGTGCTCACGGCGGAGGTCGACTATGTCGGCCGCCGCAGCGATTCGGGCGGGACGGTCGGAAGCTACTGGCTGGCCCGCGCGACCGGCAGTTATGCCGTGACGAAATGGCTGCAGGTGTTTGGCCGTATTGAGAATCTGACCGACAAGGTTTACCAGGAAACGCTGGGGTACGGCACGGCCGGCCTGTCGCTCTTCGGCGGGATCCGGGTCACGGGTCCGTAGCGTCGATGGGCACCCGCGTCAGTCTCCTCGGGGGAAAAGGGCCCTTCCTTGACCGCTTCCGTGCCGATCGATATAATAAATGTGCACGTCTTCCAGTCTCCATGCGACGATCGACGCTAATCAATGCCGTGCTGTTGACCGCCATCGCGGTGCTCATGGGTCTGCTGGCCGCGGTGGCCGGCCCCCGCCCCAGCGAAGCCGAGTACGGCGACATCACCATGAACCTGGAGGCGGAGAAGGCCGAGATGCCGCCCGTCGTCTTTCCCCATTGGTTTCACCGGATCCGGTTCAAATGCAAGGTGTGCCACGATGATATCTTCCAGATGCGGGCCGGGGCCGATCATGTGACGATGATTGAAATCATCAAGGGCAATTATTGCGGCCGGTGCCACAATGGCCGGATCGCCTGGGCGCCGCTCTACTGTGACCGGTGCCATTCCGGCAAGAGCCAGTACCAGATCCCTGAAGCGCGCGGGCAGACCACGACGCCATGATCTGCAGCGGCCGGATCGCCGGGAACGGCGACCGGCCCCGTTCGAGGAGACCGGATGGTCGGACATCCCACACGACGTAATCGGGACCGGGCGGGAGCGATTATCCTGCTCGCGATCGTGCTGGAACTGTTCGCATGGCCGGCCTCGGTGGCGCACTCGCAGTCGCCCCCCGCCCCGGCCGACATGGCTGCGGGGGAGAAAGCAAAGCTGGAGCGCATGAAGGAAAAACTCAAGAAGCTCGACCCGTCGATGGTGATTTATCTGGACAGCCGGGGCAACATTGCGGGTCGGGGCGACACCAACGGGGTCGTCGGCGAAGCGAACAAGTCCGGGATGGCCGAGCATCCGCTGGCGCTGGAGCTCGCCGATCTGCCCAAGGATCAATATGGCCTGGTCAATTGGGCCAAGGCGCTGCTCGATGGGAAAATTTCGCCGAAAGATTCGCTCGATCCGAATGACAAGGCCAAACCGCCGCTCGATCTGGATGTGGTGATCCATACCAAGAGCAAATACCAGCCGGACGTGGTCTTCCCGCACAAGATCCATACGATGTGGCTCAAATGCGAAAACTGCCACGACGCGATCTTCAAAGCCAAGGCGGGGGGCAATCCCGAGATGCGCATGGTCGACATTGCCGCGGGCCAGTATTGCGGCCGGTGCCACAACCGTGTGGCCTTCCCGCTGACCGACTGTCTGCGGTGCCACGTGAAGCCCAAGCCGGGCACGGAGCAGCTCTTCCAGCAGTCTTCCACGCAGGCGCCGCCGCAAAAGTAATTGCAAAAGAATTCTGACATGTTGAGGGTGATGAGACAATGGATCGTGGGGGCTGGAGTTGCGGCCGTGGTGCTCTCGGTCGGAGGGGGCCTGAGGGCCGACGAGCCGAAAACCTACGAAGTGGTCGTGCGGAAGGATT
>DATJYI010000228.1:0-2736 GCA_035499635.1 Nitrospiria bacterium
GAGGTACGCTGCCCCGCTCATAACCGGCGTATCGCTCCGTCGTACATCCCGAGTCCAATTATCAATGAAGGGTGGCGGGGGGAGATAGCGTCTCCCCCCGCATAATAATAGAAAAGGCCACGCAATTGAGCCGGGCGATCCGGCCTTCGGCCACCAGACGGACGCGCGTTTTGACCTCCGGTGGCAGCGCGTCGAAGTTCTCGCGCGCGGCGATGACGACGGCATCGGGGGCCTGCGAGGCAAGCTCAGATGCCGCCTGAACGAACAGGGGGCGAACGGGCTCATCGAGCGCGGCCATGAATTTGATATCGGAGGAGTCCGGTTTGATCTTGTAAAACACAATCGGCGCACCGGAGGCCCGGTGCAGTCGGACATCATCGACAAACGGCTTCACGCTATTCAGGCCGGTTGCCAACGGCTCGACGATGAGGAGCACCGTTGTCACAAAGGCGGCGACGCCCAGGACGACCGCGGCCATTGCACGCGGCTCTTCGTTCCGCAGGCGTCGGGTCAGCCACAGCGTCGCCGCGCCCAGCATCCCCAGAATCAGCGACGCCGCGCCCGGGCTGGCGTCACCGGGCAGGAGCGCGCGGAGGCGGGAAATGCTCATGCCGATGATGACAAGTCCGAGCCCCAGCCACGGAAGAAGACGAAAGAGGCCGATCAACCACTCGCGCAACCGCCGCGTCAACGCGGTGGGGGGAGGCGTGGCCAACACGGCGGCCGCCACCAACGCCACCGCCGGAACGATCGGAATCAGGTAGCGGATCTCCTGCTTGGTGGGAATGCTCAAGCCCGCCATGATCACCACCGTCCAGGCGGCCAGTCGCCGAACCAGACGCCACTCGGCGTTGACCGGCCGGACCCACGCCCCCCATGCGCATACCGACAGGGCCACGGCGACGGGAAAACTGAGCGCAAAGGCGGACAGCGCGTTCACTGGATAAAAATAGATCGGTGGATGGCGGGTGCTCTCCGTCAGCCGTCCGATGGCTTCCTGGCGAAGCACCTGACGGGCGAATGACTCGCCCCCCTGCTCACGCGCCGCCGCCAGGAGGCCGGCGGAACCGACCGCCAACAACACCAGTGACAGCAGTGAGACCGCAACACACCGGCCCCACCGACGGTCGAGCAGGTCGCAGACGGCCACGACGGCGGCCGGCAGAATCAAGCCGATCGGACCGCGCATGACAAAACCGAAGATCAAGCCGGCGGCAATCAGGGTCATGCGCCTCGTGTCCGGTTGACGTTCGGCCGCGTCGGCCGCGTAGAAACAGGCGGTGACGGCCAGCGCGACAAAGGGATCAAGTGAGACCGACCGCGCCGTGGCCAGAAATTGGTAGGTGCACAACTCAAACAACACGGCGTACCATCCCCAACGCGGGGAATACCGCGCGCCGATCAGATAGGTGAAAACAAGCGTCAGCGCAGCCGCGGCGGCGGTCGGCAGGACGGCCGTCAGCGTCGTGACCTTTCCCACCGCACGCGAACCCAGATCAATGAGGAGCGTGCCGGTGGCCGGGTAATCGGGATACGGCTCGCCATAGGTCGTCGGGAACACGCTGACGCCCTGTCTGAGCATTTCCTGGGCAAAGAGGGCGAAGCGCGCCTCCAGATGGATAAAATCCCGATCGTCAAGACCCAGGGTGAAGAGCAGCAGTCCTCCGACGCCGATCAACCAGGGCGCCAGACGCAGCATGGGTGAACTGATCGGCACGGCGCCATTATAGGGGATGACCGGTGAAAATGCACTGCCGGAACTACGGTCATGCGCGCTGTCATCTCCGGCGCCATTGACAACAGGACGGCCGTTGGCTATGCTGGGCCCGCTGACGCACGACGACGAATCGTGGCGCGGACCCTGGTGCGCGGCGTTTGACCCCGCACGGGAACCGCAGAATATGGAGCACACGCGATGACAGAGACGTCGAAAACCGAGGCGGCTTCGCCGCACACCCCTTACCTGGCCCGGATTCTTCGGGCGGCCTGGCTGGACAGTCAGCTGTACGAAGAAGTGGAAGCCGACCGGAACGCGACCTGGCAGGCGTTGGGCGTGGTGATGCTGGCCGGACTGGCGGCGGGCATCGGGACCATCGGCCACGTCAGCAATTTCGTATTCGTCTTCATCAATGTTGTCGTCGTCCTCATCGGATGGGCGATCTGGGCCGTGATGACATATTGGATCGGCGTGCACATGCTGCCTGAGCCGCAGACCCAGTCCAATATCGGAGAGCTGCTCCGGACGACCGGGTTCGCCAGCGCGCCGGGGTTGATTCGCATTCTGGGCGCCGTGCCCGGGCTGCCCGATGCGGCGAACCAATTTCTTTTTCTAGGCGTCGCGGTCTGGATGCTCGTGGCCATGGTGATTGCCGTGAGGCAGGCGCTCGATTACACCAGCACCTGGCGGGCGATCGGCGTCTGCCTGATCGGGTGGTCGATCCAGGCCGTAATCCTGATTGTGACGATCCGCGCTGCGGCGTTTTGACGATGACGGAAACATGATGACGGCCGCCGAACGCGCGCCGTCGCGCGGATCCCCCGCCCTCCGGCCGTCCCTCGAAGCGACGGCGATCAGGACGCGCGGGACGAGGTTGCCTTCTTGCAGATGTCCCGCACGCGTTTCCAATCATGGTCCGGAAACAACGGGACGGCCTTGATCGGGTGTTCCTTCGCATACCGGGTGAGCGTCTGGATGCGCTCGTCCGTCTGTGGATGGTCGACCAGATACTTCAGCGC
>DATJYI010000229.1:0-2409 GCA_035499635.1 Nitrospiria bacterium
ACGGTTCCAGCCCCGGCTCGATGAATCGCGCAAAGATGAAATCGGGGTGTTGATGGCGGCCTTCAACCGGATGGCGGACGGCATCAGCCGCCTGGAGGAGACGCAACAACGCATCAAGAAGCTGGAGATTGCCGGCCAGCTCGCCGCGCTGGTGGCGCACGAAATCAAAAACCCGCTCAACAGCATTGGCCTGACGGTCGCCCACCTGCGGGACCGGTTCTCGCCGGAGGACCCCGAGGCCGGCCGGCGATTTGCGGCGCTGACCTCCAATGTCACCAACGAGGTCGACCGTCTCAATCAAATCGTGGAGGGTTTTCTCCGTTCCGCCAAACCAACCGCGTTTTCGCGCCAGCCGACCGACATCAACGACCTGATTGACGAGGCCATCACGTCGATCGCTCCACAGGCGCAGCAGCAGGAGGTGAAGATCCACCGCCAGTTCGACCGCTCGCTCCCCAAACTGTCGGTCGATTATCACCAGCTCAGGCAGGCGCTGCTGAATCTGATGATCAATGCGCTGCAGGCAATGCCGGACGGCGGCGAGCTGGAGTTGTCGACCTCGCTGGTGGACGGCGCGGAGGGCGCCTCTCCCTGCGTCGCCATCTCCGTGAAGGACACGGGCTCCGGCATCTCTCCGGAGCACCTTCCCCACCTCTTCGACCCCTATTTCACCACCCGGCAGCGGGGATTCGGCCTGGGGCTCTCCATGGTGGAGCAGATCGTCCAGAATCACGAGGGGCGGATCGACGTGGCCAGTCAGCCCGGCAACGGCTCGGTCTTCACCCTCCTGCTGCCCGTGGAATCGGAGCGCCGGCATGCATAACGTGCTGATCGTCGATGACGAGCCGGTGCAGGCCGGCATCCTGGGCGAGATTCTTGAGCACGAGGGCTTCGACGTCACCACCCACACCCAGCCCGACCAGGCGCTCGCCCTGGCCCAGCACCAGTCCTTCGATCTGGTCATCTGCGACCTGAAGATGCCCGGGATGGACGGCGTCCAACTGCTGCAGCAGTTGAGGAAAATCCATCCCGACCTGACCGTGATCATCATGACGGCCTACGGCACGATCGAAACCGCCGTCAACGCCATGCGCCACGGCGCCTTCGACTATGTCACCAAGCCCTTCTCCAAGGAGGAGCTGCTGATCACCGTCCAGCGGGCGATCAAACACCTCGAGTTGCGCCGGGAGAACGTCTATCTGCGCGAGGAGCTGGGGCTGCACGCGGCGGCCACGACCCTGATCGGCCACAGCGAAGTGATGCAGCGGATCTACCGGATGATGGCCAAGATCGCCCAGGATGACAAGGCGACGGTCCTGATCCAGGGGGAGACGGGCACCGGCAAGGAGCTGGTGGCGCGGATCATCCATCAGCTGAGCCCGCGGCGGGAGGCGCCGTTTATCGCCGTCAACTGCGCGGCCGTGCCGGAAGGCACGATGGAGAGCGAGTTTTTCGGCCATGAGAAGGGCGCCTTCACCGGCGCGACCTTTGCCAAGGCGGGGCGGTTCGAGCTGGCCGACCGGGGCACGCTCTTCCTGGACGAAGTGGCGGAATTGAACGCCGAGATCCAGGGCAAACTCCTGCGCGTGCTTCAGACAAGGGAGTTCGAGCGGCTCGGCGGCACACGCACCCACCGCGTCGACATCCGGATCATCACCGCGACCAACAAACCGCTGCACGATGAAGTCCGTGCCGGCCGGTTCCGCGAAGACTTGTTTTACCGGCTGAACATCGTTCCCCTCACGATGCCGCCTTTACGCGAGCGGAGGGAGGACATCCCGCTGCTGGCCGATTTTTTCCTGCAGAAGTTCCACAACGAAGGGAAACGGCTGGTGACGCTCTCCCCGGACGCCGTCGAGCTGCTGACCCAGTATGATTATCCGGGCAACGTCCGTGAACTGGAGAATCTGCTTGAACGGGCGGTGATCCTCTCCGACGGCTCGGTCATCACCCCGCATGAGCTGCACATCTATCATGAGTCCCACCCTTCATCCGATCCGGAGACGGCTGCGCCGGCCTCCCACGAGGCGCCTCATGAGGAAGCGGCCGGCTCGCTGCTGGACATCAGCCGGCGCGCATCGGACCACGCGGAGAAGCGGGCCATTCTTGAAGCGTTGCAGGCCACCAATTGGAACCGGGTCAAAGCGGCCAAACTGCTCCACATTGATTACAAGACACTACGCCTGAAAATCCGGCGGTATGGTCTGACGGCCGGCGGGACTGTGACACCCTAATTTCGGGTGCTTCACCCCTAACACCAGGATTTCAAATAACTCTAGTGTCCGTTTGATTGGCATGTGATTTGCGTGTCACAGCCACGCCGTGTTCAATAACAAAATGAACGAAGTAAGATTTTGCGCATGGCCATGGCTGGTGATCCTCGCGCCGTCCATGACAATATGGATGTCA